>NZ_JBTHHK010000012.1:0-28025 GCF_054353875.1 Mycoplasma sp. 4013
AGATTCTGCTAATAATTTCTGAACTTGTTCTTGGTTTTCACATTCAATTGCTTTTTGAGCAAGTTGTTGCATTTGTTTATAAGAAAGTTGATTTACTAATTCTCTACTTGCTAAGATATTATTTGCTGACATAGAGAATTCATCTAAGCCTAAACCTAATAAAATAGGTAAAGCATTACGATCACCAGCCATTTCTCCACACATACCAACTCATTTTCCGTGCTTATGTCCACCGTCGATGATATGTTTAATTAATCTCAAAATCGATGGATTAAGTGGTTGATATAAATAAGAAATATTTTCATTCATCCGATCTGCAGCCATTGAGTATTGAATTAAATCATTTGTTCCAATTGATAAAAAGTCAGCATATTTTGAAAACATATCAGAAAGTACTGCTGCAGCAGGTGTTTCCATCATCATACCTACTTCAATTTTATCCTTTGCAGCAATGTTTTTATTAGTTACATAAACTTCATCATATGCTTGGTTATAAAGTTCTTTTGCTGCTAAAAACTCATCAACATTAGTTATCATAGGAAACATTATTGCAACTTTACCAAACTCACTTGCACGAACTAATGCACGAAGTTGAGTTTTGAAAATATCTGGATTTTGTAGACAAAAACGAATTGCACGATATCCTAAGAAAGGATTCATTTCTTTCGGGAAAGCAAAGTATTTTAAAGTTTTATCCCCACCGATATCTAGTGTTCTAATCACTACTCTTTTACCATTCATTTTTTGTACTGCTTCTTTATAAGCTAAAAATTGTTCTTCTTCAGTTGGTCAGTGTTCATTATCCATATATAAAAATTCTGATCTAAACAATCCAATTGCTTCAGCATCGTTATCTAAAACGTCTTGTAAATCTTTTGGAGAACCAATATTTGCAGCAAGTTCAACATGGTGAAAATCAGTTGTTTGTGAAGTTTTTCCTTTTAAGTTTTTAAGTTTGTTTAAATATTCTTGATATTCTGTTTGTGCTTTTAAATATACCTTTTGTTCTTGTTCAGTAGGGTTAATAATAACAGTTCCTTTTGATCCATCTAAAGCAATTACATCACCGTTTTTAGTATATTCCATTACTGAATTTGTTCCAACAACTGAAGGAATTGCTAAACTACGAGCCATAATTGCTGTATGCGATGTAGGTCCACCAATATTTGTAACAAATCCCTTAACGAATTTTTTGTTTAATTGTACAGTTTGTGATGGGCTTAAATCTTCGGCAACAATTACAACTTCAGAATTAATTGATGTTAAATCTGGTTCTTCGATATTGTTTAAAGCAAATAATAACTTTTTAAGCACATCCTTGATATCTGCAACACGCTCACGCATATATTCATCATCGATACCTGCAAACATATTCGCAAACTCTGTATATACTTCATTTACAGCATATTCAGCAGTTAATGATTCGTTTTTGATTTTATTTTCAATACTTTCCTTAGCAGCCGGATCCATTACAAATCCAATATGTGCATCAAAAATTGCCGCATGTTCTGGATCGCTTGCTAAACTTTTAGTATGCTCAAGTTTTGCAATCACTTTATCAGTTGCATTATCATATGCTTTTAATTCTGAATCTATATTATTTGTATTTTTAGTAATTTCAACAGGTAATTCTTCGATTTTGAATACCTTAGCGATAGCAACTCCACGAGATGCTCCGATTCCTGTAAGTTTCATATTATCTCCTTTTTGCTTGATATATGATGTTGATATTTTATACTTTTAAAAAAAAGATTATATTAAATTAATTTGTAGTTTTAAAAAAGTATGTAAATAATTCCAATATTAATATAAATATATTTATTTAATATTCTAAATATTATATTTACTAAATGATAAAAATGAAAAATCATCACTTTTGTTTTAAAATTTGCTAAAAAAGTGTATTATTTAGTTAGTTGCCTTAGTGGTGGAATGGCAGACACTGCGGACTCAAAATCCGCCGGAGAAATCCATGCAGGTTCAAGTCCTGTCTAAGGCACCATATAATCAGCATTGCTGATTTTTTTATTAGGAGAATAAATGCAAGCAAAATATCAAGAATTATCTACCAGACTAAAAAAATATATGTCAATTGAAGCAATGTCGCGTTTTGAAGAGCCAGTAGTAGATGAACTTAAAAGAAATATTAAGGGTTTTGAAGTTTCTAGAGATAAATTAGGTTCAGTGATTTTTTACAAAAAATCAAAAGTAGAAAATGCTCCAAAAGTAATGATTGCTGCACATATGGATGAAGTAGGATATATGGTTCGCTTAATTGCTGATAATGGTAATTTAATGGTAACAGCAATTGGTGGACAATGAACTTCTGTTGTAATTGGAACTAAAGCAATTGTGGTGAATTCGCAAAATCAAAGATTTACAGGTGTTTTTGGACACACCAGCATCCATATCCAAACAAACGAATCACTTAAAAATGCAGTTAAGACTGATGATCTATATGTAGATTTAGGTTTTAAAAGTAAGCAAGAAGTTTTGGATGCAAAAATCGATATTGGAGATAAAATTTTCATTAGTGGTGAATATGTAGAACTTGCAAATGATTTAGTTGGTGGTAAAGCAATGGATAATCGTGCTGGAGTTACAGCATTAGAATTTATAGCTAAAAATATCGCTGATTTACAATTAGAATGTGATGTCTATTTAGTCGGAACAGTTCAAGAAGAGGTTGGAACTCGTGGAGCTAGAACATCCGTATCAATTATTAATCCAGATGTAGCATTTGCAGTCGATACAGGTGCTGCACACGATACAACTGGTGCTAAATCTGGTACACCAGTTTGTGGAAACGGAGTATCAATTTTAGTAAAAGATTCTGGAACCTTACCAGATGCTAAATTAATTGAATATCTCTTTGAAGTTGCAAAAAATAAACAAATACCTGCATATAAATATGTAGCAGGTGGTGGTGGAACCGATGCAGCAGAATTACAATTTGCACTAGGTGGGACTGCTGTAATGACTATTTCAATTCCACAAAGATATTTACATAGTCCTATTGGTGTTGCATCTTTAGTAGATATCCAAGCAACAATTGATTTAATGACAGAATTCTTAAAATCTTATTCACCAAAAATACACTCAGAAAAATTAGCATATAAATAGTCGGTTAATATCCGACTTTTTATATGCATATCAAATAAAATTCAACCATTTTTATAAAAAAGTATTATACTATACAAAATTTCAATATTTGTTTTTAGATATTAAGTTATCACTTATATATCTAAAATAAAAGCAAATAAAAAATGATATTTTAACTAAATATTTGCACATAATTGTTATTAAAATATCTATATATGCTATAAAAACAAAAAATTATGAGAATTTTGATATCATTAAATTATAAAGGATTATTATGCGAAAAAAGAAATTTAGAAAATATATAGTTCCTACTTTTTTAGGTTTTACAACAGTTTCTGCTGTAGCTTGCACTAATGCAAACACAGAAGTATATGAAAAAAAACAGATACATCTTAAAAGTGTACAAACTCAAAGTACATCAGATTCGGTTACAATTAAAGCATTTTTAGATCATCCAGTTTCTTCAAATGGTTATTTTTCGTTAGTTTATAATAATCAAAATGTTAACGGAACCTTATCAGTCGATAAAAAATCCGTTACTTTTATCATAAACGGTTTATTTTCTAATAAAATATATACCTTTGATATTAAATACAATGGTAAATCATTGAAAACAGCAAAGTTACAAAACCAATTTTTATTTAAAACTAAACCACAAAATAATGTAGAACAACCACAAACACCTAAAGATAATGAACAAACTCCCCCCCCGACATCAGGTGAGAAAGCACAACCAGGGAACCAACCATCAACACCTAATCCATCAGATCCTGAAAAACATAATCCAGAAAATCCTGGTGATTCACAAGAAACAAATCCTAATCCAGGAGATGTCGAACAGACCACACCACCAGGTAACCTTAATTTAGATGGTAATCAAAAACCAAATAATTCATCAGAAAAAGAAAATAACCCAAATCCTAAAAAAGATAATTTTAGTATCTCAAATGTATCGTGAAGTAATGTTAATGCAACCGATGCTACATTAAATTTAAATTTTTCTAATCATACACTTGCTGATGCAAATAAAAACAATCTTTTAATTACTATTTCAGATGGACAAAATCATACTCAAAATCTTTTAATAACTGAAACTAGTATTTTATCTACAACTTTTTATTCACTTAAACCGAATACAACATATACTTTAACATCCGTATCATTAAATGGAAATTCTTTAGTTCTACCAAGCAGTAATTTATCATTTACAACAACATCGCAAGAGCAAATAGAACCAAGCACACCAGCAAAAGAACAAAAAACATATCATATACAAAATTCTAGTATTTCTAATATCCAAAGTGATAAAGCAAGAATAAATGTTTCATTAGATACATCACTCGATGCATCAGATAATGTTACATTATCACTACAGGATGCAAACGGACGTCGTTTAGATTTTAGCAATCCAGCTGTAAATAATACTAATCTAATTTTTGATGTTTACAATCTTGCATCACATACAACATATTATCTTGATAACATCCAAATTGGAAGTCAAAATATATCTTTGAATAATCAAACTTTTACTACTAGTGATAACAGTGTGCAATTTAATGCATTGAACTATAGTCTTTTAGATTCATTTACTAAATACGATGAACAGGTAAGTAAATTTAATGCTAAGGATAACTTACATATTAAAGAAATATCATTGATTAATAATAAAATGTTGTGGTTTGCTTTTGACCATTTACCAACTTCTAAAAACAATGATTTCAAATTTACCTTTAACGGACAAAATTACACAACTAAATATAATGGAACATCACAAAATATTTTAGTTGATGTAAGTAATGGTAATTCAAACAATACTATTTCTAACATAATGTATGCAAATCAAGCAGTAGAGTTTAGTGGTAGTGTTAAAGTTATAAATAAAACAGGAACAACTGCTACATATTATGTAAGTTCATTTAGTATTAACAATAACAAAGTTAATGTTAATGTAAGTTATTTACCTAATCAAAGCAATGATAAATATCTTATTACCATCAAACCTGATGTAAATGTTTATGATGCAGATATAGCAGTTGTTGGAACTTATAAAAACGGACATATTGAATCTGAAGATATTATTAAATTTAATCAAGGATATAATAAATACATTATTACTGATGTCACAGCATTAAATAACAATTATTCATTTAATGTTCCTGAAGAAGTTGCTTGAAGTTCAAATCAAACCTTTAATCCAACTATTACAAAAATACAATTTGCTCTTTCAGATGCTTCTACTAATACATATGTAGGAGCAATCAACCTTAATGCTACCGATTCAGAAGTTGAGCAATTTAAAAACAAATATGTTAAACTTACTTTTGTAGACTTAGTGCAAAAGAATACTCCGGCTGATACAGACGATCAAAAACGCAGTTATGGGTATTCATCAGATGGAGGAGATTGATTTGAACGTCAATTTCGCCAAGAAAACACTAAATCAGTGTTTTTAAACTTTGATGAACTTAAAAAGTTTTCTTTCACTGGACTAACCGAAGGAATTACTTGAAAACTAAATCAAGTACAAATTGTTAATAAATATGATTTATCATCTGTTATAGATTATGATGATGAAGGAAAAGATGGTGATAGCAAACATCGTAAATTATCTTTAATTCAGCAAAGTGGAACAACTGAGTTAAAACCAAGTTTAGATGTTTCTAAAAATGCTTATTCAGATGCTTTGGGAACATCTTTTAGTCAAACTAATTTAAATATAACTAATAATTCGCAATATCAAGAATCACAGTTAACAGATAATACAAATGGAAATGTACCAAAATCTATCCCTTTTAATTGACATAACTATATAACATTAAATAATGCTTATTTAAAGAACACATTGTTTTTAACACATTATATTAGTGATATTAATACTTATGTAGCAACAGCTTATACACAATACAATAATCCATTACCTGTTATAGAATTTGATAATCATAAAGAATATAATTTTGCTGCAATGAAAGAAAATGTTCTAGATAAAGAAATGAATGAAAATTCTAATAGAACTGAAGTTTATGTTGAAAAAGACATCCGAAATTTCAAAAATTTAGATAGCAATAAAGAAGCAATTATTAATTTTTCTTTTGTGGCAAGTCCAAAACAAGTTAATTTTAGACAATTTTCTTTTGGTAGTTTTGATTGAGCAGTATCTTTTAGTTGAAATAAACTTAATGCAGCAGCTAACAAAACTATTTCTGATATCAAAATAAAATTCTTAGGAAAAACCGAAGATTTATTAAAGAAGATTGGTAGAAAAATTGATTCAAATGACAGTTATCATTTAACATTGACTGACCAACAACTTGAAGATTTGATGAATAAACATCTTAAAGCACAAGTATCATTAAGTGGTGATAAACTAAAAATCTCGTTAATAGCTCGTCAAGGGCATATTAATAAAGATATGTATATACATAATCTTTCTTCAAGTTATTCAACATTTGTTGATAAAACTTGAAATTATTTGTCAATTATGTATTTAAAAAATGGACAACCACTTTCATTTACAAATGAACACACAAAGGCAAAAAATCAATTAAAAATAGATGGATTTGAATTTGATAAAGAGACAAAATTTAAAAGTATTGGTTATAGTGATTCTGATACGCCTGTTAATATCGAAGTTACAACATGATATACAAATTCTTCACCTCGAAATACAGTTCAAGATCATGTTATAACACGTTCTTTTGGAACTTGATGGGGGACAGCTTGGATGATTGGTAAAGTAGATCCAGATAATGAAAATGATAATCGATATTATTTTGGAACAAATATCCATGTACCTGTATTAAATCCTGGATATATATCTGCTCCAAAACCACATACTTCTAAAGAAGATGTTAGCTTATTTTTAGGTGGTTATTGATCTAATACTGGTAATTCAATTTTTTGGACATCTGATAATAACAACAATAAGAGTATGGACGGTAGTTTATCAAATGTCCCTGCTAAAAACAGAACTGATTTTAAAATTCACATCATTGATATTACTGAATTGATAAATTATTATAATCAACATAAAAGTGATGTAAATAAAGAAAATGTTCCGAAATTTAAAACAGCTGAACATATCTACAAATGAAAGAGTTTAAAACATAATAAAGTATCTAAAATGGGCCGTTACATCCACCCATATATGTATTATACAATGTATATGTCTTCTTTCCCAGGTTCTACTAAATATAATACTAAAAAGAATATCCAAGTTCGTCAAAATTTTATTGGTGACATCTTGTTTTATCCAGGTGATAAAGTTCCAAATGCTAAAACAGAAAAAGTTGGATTTATTAAACGTTTTAAAAATTCTAGTGGTGAGATTATTAATGTTAATGCTAATTATCAACTAACAGGTGGTTCATCAGGGACAGGGTTATATGATCATGAAGGAAACTTTTTAGGAATTCATGCTAATGAAGAAAATGGTGAAGCATCTTCATATTTACTATCTTCACAAAGAATTAATTTCTTTGGTGAATTAAATGATTATAATAATGGTTCATTTGCTTATAAAGTGCAACGATTGAATCGTTTGTATCCTAAGAAACATAAAATGCTGGATATCTTCAATGAATTTGAAAATCCAATTAAAAAATAGGAGTAATGATGAAAAAGATAAAAAAACTACTTATTTCCAGTGTATTTGTTAGTGCAGGTGTATCTGCTATAACAATCGCTTGTGGAAATCCTGAAACTAAAAACCGGCAAAGTTTTGATGGAAAAGTTGAAACAGTTAATGTGAATAACAACTCAGCAGTTATAAAAATAAAGTTATTTAAAACTTATAAAGCTACTGATATTTCATTACATTTAAGTAAACCAACCCAATATGATATGCCTAATATCAGCATCTTATCTAATATCCTAACTGTAACTTTTGAAAACATAAAAGCAGATACACAATATCAAATTGACCAAATTTTTGCTAATGGAAATGAATTAAAATTCTCTGATTCTGATAAAGTTAAATTGCAATTTAAAACACCTAAAAATCCATATGATGTAAAAACCGATGCAAACATCATAAGTGTTGATTCAGATTCTACAACTGCAACAATCACATTAAAGCTAACAAACAAAAATTTAGATGCAAGTAAATTATCTGCTACCTTAAACCCTACTGCACCTGCATCGATTACATCAAAAGATGATGTAATTACTATTAAATATACCAACCTTACTCCTAATACTGATTATAATTTATCCCAACTTAATATTGATGATACAGTTTTAAAATTATCAAACAATGACCAAAATAAATTGTTCTTTCATACAGCATCAATAAGTACCGATCCACAGATTACTCAATTATCTCTTTCTGATGATAATAGCAAATTATATGTAAAACTTGCTAATGTTGATGCATCAATGTTTGCAAATGAAGCAAAAATTAAATTTAAAAATATTGCTCGCACTCTTACATCGAAACTATATGATGCAAATACACATTTACTTACTTTTGATATTTCAAGCATTACAAAACCTGATAATAATAAATTAGGTATTTCATATTTAGAAATTGCATCAACTCAATATCACAGTAATTTAACCGTTACATTTAATGCCTCGAATAATTCAGAAACGACTCCAATGAATCCTATAACACCACCAGATAATCAACCAGGTGGTGAAAATCAAGGTGGACAAGGCAATTCACAAACAAGTCAAGGTGGTTCGAATAGTGAACCACAAAATCCAAGTAATCCTAGTGAACAAAACCCATCTGATGAAAATGCTCCAGGTAATCAAAATCCATCAACTATTAACCCTGATGAAAACAGTAAACCTGTCGAAAAACCAAGGCCAACCAAAGATGAATTTACCATTAATTCTATTGATGTAACTGATATTTCAAAAACATCAGCATCGTTCCGAATTTCATTTACATCAAATAGTAGATTACATGATGCGAATGTGCATACCTTTGATGCATCATTATCTAATTCTAAAAGTTTACAAGTTACAAATTATACCGAAGGTAATGATTTGTATTTGAATTTTGCTAATTTATCAGCCAATACAACTTATCAACTTATATCCTTAAAATTAAATAATGTTGCTTTGAATTTACCAAGCATCAATCCAACATTTAAAACATTAGATATTAATGCTAAAGCATTCGTAAGTGATAACTTTAAAAAAGTTTTTAACGATTCACATATCTTTGGGATGTATAGCAAAGATTTAATAAATGTAAATACATATACAAACACAACTGATTCAGAAATTAAAGCAGATAATTCATTAACTAAATATTTTTCATTCATCGATGGTAGTGATTACAAACATGTTGATAAAGATGTTTTAACTCCACCACAAACAACTCAAATAATTAAGTCTACTATTGCTGATAATACCATTAAATTAGAAATCAAGACTGTTAATTTAGCAAATAATACATCACTTACTTTAAAATATAAAAAAGCAAGCAAGGATTCTCTTGATTCAGCAAGTGAATCAACTGTTAGTGGAACTGTTAATAATAATTTAGTTACTTTTACAATATCAAATTTAACTACAAATGATTTTGTAAAAATAACAGGTTTAAGTATTGGTTCAACTGCTATTAACCATTTTAGTGGATTAAATACTATTTATGAAAATAAAAACTATACAAGCGAATCAAGTGCTTTTAGTTTTAGTAGTGAGAATAATTTTCAAGCAAAAAGAGATTCTAAAGGTGGTGTTTTTCTCGAATTTACTGCAGCAAAAAAATCTGATAGTTCAAATGTAGATTTTCCACAATATTTTATTAAATATAAAGATAATAATACATTTAACTACAAACAATTCGGAAGATCTGCGATCGATGGTTTACCAAATGTTAAAAAATACAATGTATATTTACCACCAAATGAAGCACATATTTTTGATAATTATGTTGACTTAGTTTTACAAAAAAACACTGGTGGAGATAGCAAATACTACGATGTCAAAGGTTTTCCTGGATTTAATAATTCATCAGGAACACTTACAAATAACTATAAAAATCCTGTTTTAGATATTTTATCTTCTAAGGTAGAAAATAATAAAGTTGTTGTTACATATTCACAAACTTTAAATGATACTATAAGTTCAATTAAGTTCTTGGTAAAAAACTTGAACCCCTTTGATCCATATTCAAAACTTATTGATGCAACAGTAGATAAAAATAAAAAAACTGCATCATTTGATACATCAGTCTTACCTAAAAACATCTCTAAATATATCATTACTGCTGCACAAGTAGGAGATGAACAAACAGGATTTTCATTTTTAGATAAATATAAATTTAGCACCAGTGTTTCAACTAAAACCTTTAATTTATCTAAATTTACAACATATTTAGATGAAAGTAATAAAAAATTATACGGATCAGCAAAATTTGATTTTGCTGATGAGGATCTAAAGTTGTTCAAAAACAAATGAATTGTTTTCGAACTAAATCCCGAGATTAAAACAGAAAGTACTGAAGCATACGGGTATGTTTTACCACCGACATTAAAATTGATTGTTCCATTTGAAAAATTATGAAAATTCCAAATTTCTGGATACTTTGAGAATGCTAAATATACTATTTCAAAAATTTATGCAACCGAGAAACAAAGAATGGATATGTATTATGATAAATTTAGTATTCCTGCTAATGTCGAAAAATCATTTAGATATCATTTTAATTATTCATCAAACGGAAGCAGTCCTTATTTATTAACTGATAATTCTGAAAATACTATGACAACAACATATTCAGATAACGATTTAATCACTCAAAATAAAAACTTAACCGTTGATGACTTAATTGGTTATTGAATGAAAGATGAAACAAAAAACAAAATCCCTTATTCATTGCAAAATCATTTTGCTTTGGTTGAATATGAGCGAATGTGAAAATATCGTAAATTAGAAGATGATAGTACAAAAGAAAAAAAGAACTTTATTTTAGTTGATGATAGTGGTAAGCAACTTGACTTTTTCTTCTTTACACCACGTGAAATTCTTTCTCATACTATTTTTAATTTTGGTAATAACCATCATTCTATATCAATTGAAAAAGACTTAGATGAATATAAAAACTGAGAAAGTTTTAAAGATGATGTATATTTTACCTTTAGATTTGAATTAGAAAATACTAAAATTATTATGAGTAAAACTAACCGTAATTCATCTGTACCAGTTCCAAGAGGATTGCTTTCATTTGTTAATGTTTCAGTTTCTTTCAAAGAACTTTTAGCAAAACATACTATTAATGATGCTACTTTTACAATTACTCCAAGAAACGAAGATGCATTATTTAACCAAACTTTATTTGCAATGATGAAAGATCGTTATTCATTTAAAGTAACTTATGATGAATCAAGTAAGAAGTTAAAATTAGAAGTTATACCAAAACATTCAGATATTTATTTTACAGATATTTTATCTGAACATATTTTGGCTAATAAGTCATCTGCTTTTGTTGGAAATGTCTTTTTAACAATGAATTATGTTGATGATAAAAATAACCCAACTAAAAACCCAACTTATCAAGGAAAACCACTTAAAGATTCAATGTCGGTATCATTAACTGAAACCATTCAATCGCGTCCACAAGCACAAGAAGAAGCAAAAACTGTTGCTTCATACGATAAATTCCAACAAACATCTAAACTTAAAAGCGAAGATGGTATCGTTCAACGTTTATATTCTGATGATACCTTTAATGTATTAACTGATGTACGCAGAAGAACTTTTGCTTTTGATTATCATGGTCGTGGAACCTGAGGATTATTTAATAAGGTAAAACCTGATGATGCAAGTGATCATCGCTACTATATTGTATCCAACTCACATAATATCGATTTATTAGATGATGCTAATGCATCATGAGTGCGAAATGGACAGAGTTTAGATGGATTAGATATTGAACGTAGAACTAGAAATAATATATTATCACCAATCTTTATAAAAAAACCGACTGATACAGCAGATAAAATGCAAAAAACACAACCAATTTTGGAAGGTCATGGTTTAGGACAAAATATGATCAGCAATTTAAGTATAGAAATTGTTTCACACTTTTTTGCTAATGGTAAAGATATTCAAGATTCATACAAAGATCCATATTTTAAAGACTTTCGAGATAATTATGGTAATGAACTTAAAACTGGAGAAAAATATTCCGATGTTGATGTAGCTATTATTGATATTTCATGATTTGAAAATAACTTTGCAGGTAAAAATATCGATGATACTAATTTTACTTTCCAAGGACAAAAACTTACCGAGGATCAAAAGCGAATTATCAAATTCTTTTTAGATTGAAAGAATGCTAAACCAATTAAAATCTCAAATGAATTATTACATCAAAATGCTTATAATAATTTAAACTGAATCGTCGGTTCGATGCCCGGACAAAATTCTAAAAACCCTGATTCACCAACAGAAACTGGTCAAGCACGCTTTCGTGAGTATTTATTAGGTAATTTTAGATACCAAGGAAAAATTAACAGTGTCGGTTCTTTAAACCATCAAAATGATACCATTGTGTATGGATGAAACAGTGTGGATTTAGCTGCCGGTTCATCTGGATCAAATGTCTTTGATAGTCAAGGTAATTTAGCTGGTTTAGTTACCCAAGATCAAGATGGTGCAACCGCCAAGGATGGAACTGCATCAATTATGCTACTTGATGGACAAAGAATTGGATATATCGGGAACGGACATCATCCACAAAACCCATATTCATTTTATGAAAAAATACGTTTACTTTCTTACTTATTCCCAGAACGTTATGGAGCAAAAAACTTCTCTGAGCAACCTGCTGATTTATTCTAAAAAACACCACATTGGTTGTGGTGTTTTTTTACAAACAAAAAGCAGCCTATACGGCTACTTAGAGATTATTTCTTACGCTTTTTCATAAATCACCATACAAAGATTCCAACAATACTTAAAACAACTAATGAAGCAACAACAGCACCTATAATAGCACCACTATTACTTGATTTACCGGTAGGTTTTTTATTTTCTTCTTGTTTTGCTTTGTCTTTTTGCGCTTGTTCTTGCTCATTTTTTGTTTTTAGATCATTTTCAAACTTTGTAAGTTCTGCTTTAAAGTCGCTAAGTGATTGTAAGGTTTTGGTAAGATTTTGATATTTAGTTTTCAAATCTTGAGCTTGTGCATTATTTGTAGGAAGTTTTGCAAGCATATCTTGCACTTGTTTATCAAGAGCATCAAGTTCCTTTTGCTCTTTTTCAGCTTGTGCATCACGATCTTGTTTTTCTTGGGCTAATTGTTTATTAATTGCATCTTTAACTGCTTTAAAATCATTAATATCAGTGATTGAATTAATTTTGAAATTAAAGGCTTCTTGTTTTTTTGTGTCAGTTACTTGTTTATTTAAATCAACTACTTCTGCCTTAGCAGCATCGAATGCTTTTTGGTTTTGAACTTCAAGATCATAAGCATTATTTGCATTGGCTGTAACAGTATTAAACTCTGAAACTTCCTTAGCAGTTTCTAGTTGCTTAATTAGATTATTACGTGTATTAATATCTTTAATTTTAGCTACGGCTTCAGAAGCATCTGCGTAAGCTTTTGCTCGCTTATCTGCTAGTTGTTTAGCTAAATTACTACGGATTTGTTTGATAATATTGCTAATATCGTCTTTGGTTGCAGATGATATTTTGCTTGCAAAATCAGCTTTATCATCTAAATTAGCAAGCAATGAATTAGCAAGGGTTTTAGCAGCTTCTAATTGATTTTCTGAAATTACCAAACTTTCTTGTGCTAATTCCATTCGCGCTTGTGCATCTTTGATATCTTGTTCACTAACACGGTTAATATCTTGTTGTGAGTTTTTAATTTGATTAAAGACTCTTAGGTAGTTATCATATGAATCAGGTGTATAAAGATTGTTAGTATTTTCAATTTGCTTTTGAGTAAGTTGTTCATAGTAGTAGATTAAACGATTACGTTCTGCAATTGATTTTTGAGTTAATGCTTTTAAATTAGTTAAAGCATTATTTACTTGATCTGCTGTTACATTAGGATTTGCGATAGTATAATGTTGCGAATCAACTAAGTCATTTAATGCTGAAGCAAGTGAACTAAAGCGATGTTGGTAGCGATCGGTAAATGCATAGGTATTATTTTCTAAATAATCATTGTATGCTTTTAGCATCTTAGAACGATTCGAAGCAACTAGTTCTGTGAATTTAGTTTTATATTGGTTATTTAAATCACGGTATCCAAGTGGATCAAGATCATCAGTTGCTAACTTAGTATTAATTTGATCAACTATTGCTTTTAAAGCTTGATAAGATTCATTAGTATAATCGATTTTATTTAATGTTCCGAAATTATTAACATTAAGCAATGCTTGTTGATATGGAAGATCAGATTTTACTAATGCATTTTTAGCAGTATCGTATGCACTTGAAAGATTAGTTACATCAGCAGTAGAAATATTACCTTTATTTTTAAGAGCATTTTGGATATTTGATAATGCTACATCATATTGAGCAAATGAATCTGGAGTATATAAAATATTATCAGTATTTGTTACAGGTTCTTTTATTTTGGTTTCTAAATCAGATGTATTAGTTGCTTTTGTGACAGCTGAATTTTTAATACTATCTGCCATTGCTTTAATTTCATTAACAGTTTGTTGGGTTAATAATTCATCAGTTGCAGCAGCAGTTGTAGCTAATGCTTTAACTTTATCATAACTTGCTTTAGTTGCATCGGTTCAACTATCATATTCAGCTGGATTGGTTTTAATGGTATCTAAATCAGTTTTAGATGTATCGGTAGTTTGATTTTTGAAGAATCCGACTATTTCAGCTATCTTAGGTTTATTAGTAGTTCATTTAATTTCAATTGATGTGATTGCTTTATTACTTTCTCTTGGTACTTTAAATTCAACTACATTATTAAATAAAGTTCCTAATTTAGTTTGTGTCGTATCAGCAGATGTGCTAGAAGTATCAATGATATTTGCATATACTTCAGCATTTGAAGGAACACCTTCACTTACTATTCTTAGATCACGACGGTTGAAATAATCTTTTTCAACATATCATTTAATATTTCCATTATCTGATTTAGGTTCATAATAACTATGGATATCAGCATCTAACATCTTATCAGGTGTGGTATTTTGTGAAGTTTCTGAATATGATGTTCCGGTAAATCTTGGATCATTATCAGCTGCTACATATTCACCATCATTGACTAAAATTTGATTAAAGGTTAATTTACGATCTGCTGGATAATTTGCTTTAATAGTAAATTTAATGTATCTAGCTTTAGTATTTGGAGTTATATTAGATGATGCTCAATATTTTACATCTGGATGGTTTGGATCATCTGTTGCATTAGTAGTTTCACCTAATCTTGAATTTGAATCGGTATCAGCAGTAGAATCACCGATGGTTAACACATCGGTTCATGAAGAAGAAGAAGAAGAATTAGTAGTAGCAACACTAACAACCAAATCTCTCGGATAGTCTTTGGTGTATTTATCAGCAAAAAGTTTTAATGATTTTAAAGTTACTTCGCGACCTAAATCAAAGATTAGATTATCATCTTTAACAGGTGGTTTAGCAAAAATAACTTTGCTATTATAATCTCCATCAAAAGCATTTTTTAAGGTTCCAAAATCAGCATTTAAGGTTCCTGAAACAAAACTTCCATATGGTTTATATTCCACAATATGTGCTTTTAAATCTTTAAATTGCATTGATATAACACTACTTGATTCATCAGTTTTGGTATTCTTGATACGGACATAACGCATTTGGGTTGGCGATGCTAAAGTATCGGATGTCATATCAGTTCAGATGTATCCATCGGTTGAGTATTGTGTTTTTAAGGCTGAATCTTGCGATGTTCCGATGTCTTTATTAATAGTATCAACAGTATAAACATTTCCTAGATCTAATCCCACACTTTCATCTTTATTTAAATTAACAGCAGTTGCGGTTTGTGGTGTTGTTTTATTAAATAATTCAAAGGTATCACCATTTCTTTTGGTTAAGAAGTTAGTATTAGATGCTGGATGTGATCCAAGATATTTATCAGTAGGTTGTTCTATTTCAGTATAACTAATATCACGAATTCTCCAAGGAGCATCGATAGTTTTATTTGCTTTAATACGTACACCGGTAACAAGTCCTCATGCAGATGGAATTGATACTTGTTGGTTTTCAGATACTGATGTTAATTCTACTTTATTAGTATCTGGTGTTTGATTATTTATCTTAGGAAGAATAATAAGATTTGGAACTAAACCATTTGGATCTTGTTTGATATTTAATGTAGATAGTTGCACCGGACGGGTGAATTCGATATCAAAATAATCATTTGCTTGGATGTTTTTATCACTAGCAGCATGATCGATAATTGCTACAGTATTCGGATTTGAATCAAGTGCATTATTAAAACCACTTGAACGATCTGGTGTTAAGGTTGAAGAAATTGATAATTGTGGTTTAGCTTTATAATTTGGTCCATAAACAGCGATATCATTAATTCTTCATCAATAATTTGTAGTTGAATTTACTTTAAATCTAAAATCTTGTGCATTTGCATAACCACTGATTGCTAGGATATTAGAGTTATTATTATTAGTATTTAATGTAGTTGAACCAAATTGTTTTCATTGAGTAGAAGTATTAGAATCAGATGGATCTTTATACTCAACAGTGATATTAGATACGACATCGGTACTAAGATTTCAACCTTGTTGTAGTTGGATTTCAGTTACTACATGCTGTGCATTTAAAGAGAATCCTAAGGTTTTACCTTCAGAAATTCTATTATCATTTGAACCAGTATTAGTTTGTGGGTTTGAAAATTGTGATTCAGTTGTTTTATTTCCATCGGATAAATTAGTAGTATTATGATTTTTATTAATTAAAGTGGTATTGGTAGAATTATATGTTACATTAGAGTATTTTTGTGGGTTTTGTGGGTTTGGACGAAATTCTAATAAACGCATCCATTTCGAACGACCATTACCAGTTTCTTGATTTACCAAACGCACTGCAATTACATTATCAATAGGATTAAATATAAAATCTTTTCCATATACATCATTATTTGTATAAGAAATATTAGTAGTTGTTTGATTATTAGGTGAAGTATATGATGTTATATCATTTCATTCACTAGAACCTGCTAATTGATATTGTAATATTGAAGTTAGAAAATAATCTTGATTATTTGCTCAGAATCTTAGATGAACCCCTCATAATGTGGTTGGTTCACTGAATTTAGCACCGATGTAATCTCCGGTTTTAAGAGTAGATTGTGTTCCATCAAATGAATCTTGATAAATAATTTGGTTAGTATTAAATGGTTTGAAAGCATCTTGTAGGTTTGTAGAACCTGATGGATATTGCATATTAGTAATAAATGAAGTAGTATAAGTAGTTGGTTGTAAAGTATATCCGTCAATTTTACTGTCTGCTCAGTTCATCAATACATCAGCAAGTGGTTGGATGTATTGAACAGCAGGTTCTACTTGGATTAATTGTCCAGATAACACTACTTTGTAATGATTACGAGCATCATAAATTACATCTTTTGCTGCTTGCACTAGTTGTACAAATTCATCCTTATTATTATTTTTAAATTCAATAACGGCTTGTAATAATGAAGAAACTCCTTTAGTAAGTTGTTGAAAAGATTGTAATCATGGTTTGATTTCAGTTAGCAGGTGCGGGATATCTTTTGATGTTAATAAAGTGTTTAAAGAATCTAAAATAGTTTGAAAAGGTTGAATCAGTGAATTTACATCTGTTGCTGTCACAGTATCATTATTTAGTTTTTGAACTAATGTATTTATAGGTGATTGAATATTTGCTGATTCATCTAAATCTGGTTCTGGACTAAATACTTGTCCTTTGTTAATAAGGTGTTTAGCTACTTCTTTATATGCTAATGAAACTGGTGAATCTTGCTCTGAGTTATTGATTGAGTGTTTAAATGCAGCAGATAATACCTTATTAATTTCATCATCAGTTTTTCATTTCTTTCATCCATAGTTTGCTCCACCAAACATCGCAATTTTTGATGCTTGTTCATATGGAGATGCATTTAAAAATAATCCTGTAAATTTAGTAGTATCTGGATTTGGTTTTAAAAATGCTTTATAACCACCTAATATTAATTTAGATTGTGTAGTTTCTGTATACGGTCAATTAACTCAAAGAATTGGACTGTTAAGTGTATATGACTTAGATGATTCAGAAGAATTGGTATGATTAACATAATAGTTAGTAAATGTATCATCTACAGTTCTTTCGCTACCACCACCCATAATTACTTGAACTTCTGATGGAAAGTCTTTAAAATATTCTTCACCAGTACCAGAATATTCATTAACTAAATATGGAAGAGTAACTTTTAAATCCGGATAAACTTGTTTTTCTAATTTCAATCAAGCAACTAAATCTGATAGTAATTTTTTTTGCTGTGTTTGACTATCGTTGTTTTCTGGTGTTGCTACAGCACCAGATGTAGCTTGTCCTAAACTTGAATCACCTTCAGAACCATTATCTGTTGCTTGTGCGGCAGGAGCAGGATTAGGAGTACTATTAGTACTTTGGGTGCTTTCAAACGGTTTATTAGGTCCATCGGCAACTAATCCAACTTGACGTACACCAGCATCGATAACTTGTTTAAATTTAGCTTTGAGTTTTTCAAATTTCTCTGCATAGTTTGCTTTAGTAAATGCATCAGTTCCTACAAAAGGATTTAATGTATAAATAAAACTTACCTTTGTTGCAGCAGATGTAGAAGCTAAATCCTTAATTTTGGTTAATTCTTCTTCTGTGTTTAATGTAGATCATTGACTGTTTGTTTTTAAATCATCCTTAGGTGCATAAAAGTATGCATTAAGTTTATAGTAACTTCCCCACTTCATATAATCTTTAGAAGCATCTAATGATCATCCATCGCCATAGTATCCTTGGATAATTCCACGGGTTGCTACATCAGCTCAATCCTTGATTTCAAAGTCTCTGATTTTGCTTCCATCCAGTTGTTTAAAGATATGTCACAAAGTTGTAGCACCATCAAAGGCTGCTTCTGTATTTTTAGCAACTAATGTAATGTAATTAGTGGTATAGTTGCTATCTTTTACTGATTTGGTATCTAATTGATATGATTCAATTTTTGAATCTAATACTGTATCAAAGGTGATTCCAAGTGATTTAATTTGGTTATCAACTAAGGTATCAGAATCATTTCTGATTCCTACTAAAATATTTGTCTTACCAGGGATAACCCTACGAGTTTGGCTATAAGTAAGATTTTTAAGTTTTAAAACTTCCTTGAAGCGATTTATGGTTGCATTATCAATACCGTCTTCAAAAACGATATTTACATCATTAGAGATTAAAAAATCTGAATTTTGATATGTAATGCTTTGCACTCCAGGGTAAATTTCATATGTAGTATTATTTTATGTTGCTGGTGAACCAGCTGACACACCAACTGAGATACTTGCTATCAAACCGACACTACCGGCAGCAGCAAGTAAAGTTTTAACTTTCTTTTTTAAATTCATATTACCTCGAATAAATATTAAAGGTATATAAATATATTGAGACTATATATAAGTAAAATCATTCAACTTATATATATATATATATACGGTGTAATTATACCAATTTCGAAAAAATATCTATATTTAGTAGCAAAATATTTATCATAAAAAATGATAAATTTTATGCAATTTATCTTATTTATAAGAATCAAGATTAAAATAAGATATAATTAAAAATAAAGGAAAAAAATGAAGTATAGAATCTTAGATTTATTTTGTGGAGCAGGTGGTTTTTCGTTGGGATTTGAACAAAATACTAATTTTAAAACATTAGTAGCAGCAGATTTTGATCAAAATGCTATTAATACTTTTAAAAATAATTTTTCCGATTCAGAAGTTATTTGTGGTGATATAACTAATATAAATATCAAAAATCAGATAATAAAAAAATCAAAAGAAGTTAATATTAATATGATTATTGGTGGTCCTCCATGTCAAGGATATAGCCTTAAAGGGAAAAATTTAGGATTTGATGATCCAAGAAATTTCTTATTTTTAGAATATTTTGATATTGTAAAAAATATAAGTCCTGAGATTTTTATCATTAAAAATGTTAAGAATCTACTGAATGCACAAAAAGGATATTTTATTAAGCAAATTTATCAAATGTTTACAGATTTAGGTTATAAAGTTTCTTATGGAGTTTTAAATGCAAAGAATTTTGGGATTCCACAAAATCGTGAACGTGCAATTATTATTGGATGCAAAGATAAAGAGATTTTGCTCCCCAAATCTAATATTGATAAACACATAAGTGTTTATGATGCTATTTCTGATTTAAATTATCTGTGTTCTGGTGAAGGCAGTTTTCAAAGTGAGTATCTATATAAACCACTAAGTAGTTACCAAAAAAATCTAAGAGGAGATAAGTTGTATAATCATATTGCAACCAAACACTCAAAAATCGCTTTAGAAAAACTTGCTATGATACCAGAGCAAGGGGATAAAAGTTTTTTACCTAAACACCTATGAGGTAAACAACAATTCAACACTACATGAGCAAGATTAAAATGAGATGATGTATCCTCTACAATTGATACCCGTTTTGATACTCCATCAAATGGAAGAAATTCACATCCGGTATTAAATCGCGCTATTACTCCAAGAGAAGCAGCCAGAATCCAAAGTTTTCCAGATACTTTTATTTTTTATGGTCCTAAAACAAGTATCTGCAGACAAATAGGTAATGCAGTTCCTCCAATGCTAGCTAAAGCAATAGCGAATCATATTGATTTAGAAATGGAAGAGATTAATGCAAGAAAAAATTAGAATCCATCATGCTGATGCATATGAGATAATAAATCAGTTTAAAAAAGAGAATATTAAAGTTAATCACATTATCTGTGATCCACCTTATAATATTTCAGCAAAGCATAATTTTAATACCTTAAATAACCCACGACAAGGTGTATATTTTGGATTATGAGATATTAATTTTGATTTGTTTTCTTGAATTAAACCTTATTCGAAATTAATTGACAAAAATGGAAGTTTTATTATTTTTTGTTCGTATAAATATATAAGTTTCATCATAAAAGAATTAGGAGAGGTAGGATTTATAACTAAAGATGTTTTAATTTGACAAAAGAATAACCCGATGCCCAGAAACATCAAACGTCGCTATGTGCAAGATATGGAATTTGCCATCTGAGCCGTCAAAAAAGGTGCAAAATGGGTTTTTAATAAACCTGATGATAAAGTGTATTTACGATCCTTGTTTTCTTTCCCAATTGTATCAGGGAATGAAAGAAGTAAACACCCGACTCAAAAAAGTTTAGCATTGATGCAGCAAATTATAAATATTCATACAAATATAGATGATGTTATTTTAGATCCATTTATGGGGAGTGGGAGCACAGGAGTTGCCGCGATAAAAAATAATCGAAAATTTATTGGTGTAGAAATTGATGAAAAATATTATAAGATAGCAGAAAAGAGATTATTCGATGATAAAAGTTAGTAAGTTATTGGATCAAAATATTCATCCATTTTTATACGGGATGTTAATGAGTAGAATTTTAATTTCAAAAGATAATAAATACTTTGCTGCTGTTAGTTCATATCAAGAATCTAAGAAAGTTAATTCGTCAAAGCAAGAATTTTTAATGTATTCTAATCAATATCTACAATTCATTAAAAACCTAGATACTAGATACAACTGAATTGATTATCATGAATATACACAAAACTATAAATATACTAATTTTTCTTTCAATGGAAAAGAAAAAGCTATTTTGTTAATACAAAACGATCTAAATTTAACTGAAAATAATCTTTTTAATCGTTTATATTCTAAGATTTTTCAAACATCAGATTTTAATGAAAGCGAAAGTATAACAGGACCTAAAAAATGATTTATTAGAGGATTTTTTGAAAGTAGAGGTAGCATAGATACATCGCTGAATTTTTTAAGTATTGATTTATTTTATAACAGTAAATTTCAGCTCAATAAGATCAAATTATTAACTGATGTATTTAATATTCCGATATCAGTTTTAAACATAAATTTTAGACAACTACAAAAGCAGTTTGTTGAAAATATTAATCGACGAAACACACAATTAAGAATTAATTTAAAGTGATATATAAATCAAATCAGGATTATAAATAACTATAAATTTAAAATCATTTTAAGTAATTATTCGTTTGGTAAAGCTATAAAAATAGATGAATTAAATTTTATTGAATGTCAGTTGTCATATCAGAATAAACCTAATAAATTAAATTCTGTAATTGATTTCTTTATTTCTCTGGTTTTAGATAAAGATTTATCATCATATGATGTTAAAAAACTAAGAAATCAATTATTTAAAACAGAATGACTAGATATAAAAGTAAACCGAAACAGACAATTAGTCTCTTATGTTTTGTTAAATACTCCTGATGTTTGCTATGGGTGCATCAATCGATATCCACTTGAACATAGAACTTTTATTCACAGAAAAACAAGCAGAAATTATTTTGAAATTCATCATAATATTTCGTTTTCTAATAATCAGATGCCAGATAACATAGATAATCTGGTGAAATTATGTCCTGTTTGTCACAGTTGCTTAAAGAAAAATGTCGGAACTGAGTTAGAACAAAAAAATATAATCAAGAGTATTCTTAAAAATGATGAAAATTTAAAAGAATTTGCAATTAATTTCTTTGATACAAGCAATATAGACAAGGTAATCGACTACATTTATCAAAACCTTTGCTAATACACAAGACAATTACACAAAATCAACATCCTAGGATGTTGATTTTCTAGATTTTGAATTATTTTTCTTTGTAAAATATCTATAAGTAAAGTAGTAGGTAAATAAAATAGTTGGTGTGATTATTAGAGCAAGAATAATTGGTAAACCAATATCCAAGAAATTATTAGGTTTTTCTTTGATAATTTGGCTATTTACATCATTTAAAAGGTTATTTCATTGTAATTCAGTATGTATATTAGCTTTTTTGTTTAAAAATTCTGATTTTTTATTTGAATCATTTACTTTATTGATTAGAGTATCTAAATTATTCATCATTTTATTGTCTGTATTTATTGACATTTTAATAGCATCTATTATCCCGAGTAATTGTTCTGATGAATTTTTAGTTTTTACAATGTCATGATAAAGTTTTTTCTCATCTGAAAAAGTAATTTCTTCCACTAATTTATTTATACCATCTTTGTCTATTTTGCTTTTATAAGCATCTAATTGTTTTAGTATCTTTTCGATATCATCATATTTTAAGGTATTATTTTTAATTTTATTCTCAGTATCTTTTGATAAAGCATCCATTTGTTTTATTACATCATTTGAAAAAATATATTTATAGTTTGGATTGATAAATAGTTTTTGCTGCAATGAATGAATTTGATTACTTTTATCTAGTGTAAATTTGTTAAACAAGTTATTTAGAAAATTAATATTAATATCTCATGCAGTCTGCGATGTATTCGGATCAGTTATGATTGCATCTTTAACTATAAATTCATTATTTAAATCTTTTGATAACTGCATTCAATTTGGTCACTGATTCTTTAAAATATCAATAAATTTATTTTTAATACTGTTTTGATATGTTTGAATACTATTACCATTTTGGTTATATTTAAGTTGTTGATATTTATCGATAAATGTATTATTTAACTCTTTATATTCTTCCTCACTTGTATTTTTACTTAATTGTTGATTAATCTTATCAACAACATCCCTAAGTTCATTTAAACTTTTTTGTGTATAAATATTGGTATTTAAATTTTGAAATTCCCTTAAATCTAAACGAACATTTTCTTGATTGTAAATAGAATTTTTTAAATTATCTTTTGCTTGATTATATAGATTTATCAAATCATTTGCTGCATTTATTGATATATCAGTTTTGCTATTAATAATATCCAAAATTTTGTTATAGATAGTTAAATATTGCTCATATGATAAGTTTGTATATTGATGCTGGTTATTATCAACTTTATTAGAAATTAATGTTGATAATTGGCTTAAATCCACTTTTGTATGAGCATTTGAAATAATATTATTAAGTTTCAAAATCATATAATTAATAGTATCTTGATTTAGGTATTCCGAAGCATTTGCCAATTGTGCTTTAGCAAATATTTCATCATATGCTTGCATATCTACATTAGTTCATTTTGGATAATTAACATCTTTTGCTGCAAGTAATTTTTCTAACTTGGATTTATCAACATTGATTGGTGTATCGGGTTTATCGACAAAGACAATTTGAGAAATTTGTGGTATTAAATTGCTTCAACTTATCTTGATTGAAATTATTTTATGATGTTCATTAGTAGGTAAAATAAATCCGGTGCTATAAGCAAGTAAATTGCCTAAAATAACGGTATTTTTAGTTTTATTTTGCTCATCATAAATGGTTGCTGATACTTGTGCATTTGCAGGGGTTAAAGCAAAAATTTCAAGATTTTTGTTTGTGTATGTATCATAACTAAAATCGTATGTTAAGCTGCCATTTTCAGAAATAGGTTTATAAAAAGTATCTAAATTTTGGTCAAGTAGATTTAAAACACCATAATCTTTTTGTGAATCTATATTTGTTCCAGAAAAACCCTCGATTTTATTATTTAAAATATTTTTACCATCATTAATAACTATTTCGTTAAAGTTTAATCCGTGATTTTCTGGATAGTTATCATTAATAAAGATTTTGATATAACGGGCATTTATATTTAATTTATCTACACCTCAATAACGATAATTTGGATATTTAGCATCATAGAACCCATAATCTGTATCAGATAACTTATTAAAGGTAAATTTAGTATCATAAGTTGGTGTTGAATAGATTGTAGTTCAATTTATATTATCGTTTGACACTTGGATATCTGCATTTCTTAATCAGTTGATATTATTCAAATCTGAAAAGATTTTTATTGAATGTAAATTAATATTTGAACCTAAATCATAGGTTAAAAAGTCGCGTCTGCGTAAGTTTTTGCTAATTTTAACAACAGAATTAAAATCAGAATCAAAGGCAGCATTAGTTTTGAAAGTATCGG
The DNA here is from genome assembly GCF_054353875.1 of Mycoplasma sp. 4013. Classification (NCBI taxonomy): domain Bacteria; kingdom Bacillati; phylum Mycoplasmatota; class Mollicutes; order Mycoplasmatales; family Mycoplasmataceae; genus Mycoplasma; species Mycoplasma sp. 4013. The sequence continues at coordinate 25,201 of NZ_JBTHHK010000012.1, forward strand.
TTGAATTATTGCTAATGTTTGTGTCAATCAATCTACCAAAAGGTTCTTGGTTTTGTGTGTAAATAACCATATGATTAAATGCTGCAGTTGCAATTTTATCGCTATTGTTAAATAAAATTATGTATCTAGCAGCAGTATTTGGGTTATATTCAGTTCAATCAATACCGTTAACCGATGTAAGCAAACTGATATTCTTGTTTTCAGATCAATATAAGTCGATATTTGCTATTTGATAATTTTTCTTTAAGTCAATTCCGATATAATCGCCCTTATTAAGTTGATAATTATGATTTTGACTTTGAGTATCTAAAGAAAATAATCTAAATGTTCCATTATATTCAGAAGTTGTAATATTATTAGAATTTTTTAATGATGTATATAAATACTTATTGGTATTATCACCATTAAATTCGACATCAAAAGATTTTATTTCTCAAAAACTCTGTGTATTTTGAGTTGATAAAACTTTGATTCCGGTCAAAATACCTGTATTTATAGGTAAATTTATTTTTGTCAAATCATCATTTAAAGATACATTATCTAAAATATTAACAGTTTCTCCATTTAAAATCCCTTGAACTTTAACATTTGAAAGTTTATTATTAGGATTTTGTAAGATACTTATTGAAGCAACTTTACTTGGATATTTAAAATCTACTTTAAAACCTTGATTTGCATTTATATAACCGTTATTTGTATCATTTGCTAAAACAGCTGAAGTAAATTCAGTTTTATCAGTAATAAAACCAATAGAATTGTTTTGATTTGAACTTCTAACATTTTCTCGGCCTAAAATTCTAGTTCCTTCGAATCCTGGTGTTAAAACTTGTTTTTGATTTGGGTTATCATAACCTACCCTTAATCTAGTAATTCTTCATCAAGAATTATTAACAGTAGTGTTATTTACAAATCTAAATTTGTTAGTTATTGCATATCCATGAGCTTGGATGTTAAATGAATTACCATAATCATTTTTTGAACTAAAAAGTTTTCATGAATGCGATGCATCATCATAATATTCTATTTTAAAGTTACTTAGACGATCTCTACCGTTAGGTTGTCCTTGGATTAAATCGATTCTGGTTATTAATCTTTTTTCTGGAAGCATAAATGCAACAGATTGATTTTGTAAGAATGCTGATGTATTACTATGTGCCGAAAATGCTCAGTTTGTATTAAAATCATCATCCTTAATTGAATCGATGCTTCCTTCACGTTTTCATAAATCGCTTGATTCATCGGCTGTATCTTCGGTATAATCATTGTAATTGTTTTTATTTGTATCAAGTTGCTCTTGGTTAATTAATAAGTTTGTTATACCTAATCAAGCCTCTTCGGGGTTATTTTGTGTTGCAATAAGTCTTACAGCACTAACATTTTTGATATTTAAGTTATTTAACTGAATAGGTTCGATGTTATCATGAAATCTTTGATAAATTTGATTATTAACATCTGTTCAGATACCATTAATTGATCGATATTGTAATTTAGAATAAAAGAAATGATCGCGACCATCTTTCATTTGTATATAAATAGAATTTAAAGTTAATGGTTTAGAGAACTCAACACCAAAATAGTCATTTTTATTAATTCTATTAGGGTTAGTAAATAACATTTGATCTTTGTTTTGTGGATCAAAAATATTTCCAGCACCAGTATTTGGCATATCAGTTCGACTAGTTATAAATGTTTGTTGTACATCATTTATAGTTGTTTGATGAAAATGAAGTTTTTGATTTTGGATATCATCTAAGGTAGATAAAAGATAATTTATAAAAGGTTGTAAAATTTTAGGACTAATCTGAGGATTGATAGTTGTTTGATTTATATTAATTTGATGTTTAATATTTGCTTTAATAAGGTTTTTATGTGCTAAAAACAAGTTATTAGCAAACTGGTTATCTGAATTAGTTTTAAGATTAATTAATGCATTTAAAGCATTTATAAGAGCATTATTTAAGTCGATAAATGCATTAATTCAAGGAGAAAAAGTTGTGATAAAAGAATTTTGAAAATAGTAATTTGCTAATTTTTTTAAATTATCATTTAATGAATTAAAATAATTTTGGATATCTAAAACATCTTCTATATTGTATTTTTGAGAAGTTAATAAACTTTGTAAATTTGTTAGTTTGTTTTCTATATCGGTGTTATCACTTCGATCCTTTATAAAGATATTAGAAGCAAAATCTTTGAATAATTTGATAAGTTCTTGGTTTTCTAATTTATTACCAATAATATCATTAAAAGCAGTGTTATAAAGTTGTTTAAAATCAGCATTATTTGCATTTCACAAGTAGTTGCTTAACATGTATAAAGGAATTTGTGCATTTTCAAAAAATAATGATGGATTTAATAAAATCCCATTAATATTTTTATATTTATCTATATTAGTTGTAAATCCACTGAGATCAAAGTTATTTTGAGCAGATGTTGAATTAAGAGAATTGTTTCATAAAATAATATTTTTGTTATTTATTAAATTAGCAAGATTATCAATAAAATCTTTATCATATGAATCTTTTGTGGTGGTTATAATCTTAAAATCATTCGGAATATTTGCAAAAAAGTTTGTTACATCAGCTGCAGAATTTGCAACATTATTAGCAAAGTTATCGATGATATTAAGGTTATCAAGTAAGATATAAATATCTTTATTATCTATCTGTAAGCCTTGATATCAATCGTTAAATCTACTAAAGAACTCTTGGTATATATTTAAATTTATCTCACTGCTGTTATTAATAATAAAACCAAATTTAGTTATTTTATTAGCAATTAGTTGCTGTATTTTTGCTTTGAAGTTCTCAAAATCACTACTTAAT
>NZ_JBTHHK010000013.1:0-27036 GCF_054353875.1 Mycoplasma sp. 4013
TGGATAACCCCAGTTAAAAAATCTGCACTACCACCAGCTGGATCAATGACAGCTTGATAGGGTTTAATATCTAAAATATTAACTATAAAATCAATTATAGCAACAGGTGTATAATATTGTGCCATATTAATTTTATCTAAAATTTTTGAACTAAACTTCATAAAGAAATCTTGTGGTACGCTGGATTTACTTTTAATAAATGAATATGGTTGTAAAAGTTTTATTACTTTTTGCAAGTCATCATATTTAAAAATAAGTTCTTTTTGTACTTGCTGTCCTTGCACAAAATTTCTTTGATAATAATCATATGCATCTGCTCATAATTTTTCAAATACTGCAATATTTGTAGTTAATGCAGTAAATTTTAAATCATGTTTATGAAATTGTTCATCATAATATTTCGCTAATATCACCTGAAAAAGACCTTTATATCGTTCATTTTTTCCATAACCAAGTGAATGAATAATCAAATCTAACTTATCAAATAACACTTTTGCATTTTGTATTGGGACTAATTCATCAAATTTAAATAAAGCAGTTTTAAACTCTTCGCCATAATTAGGTAGCATTGATAAATTGTATTCATTGCCTTTATAAAAAAGTTTTTGATGACTACCATTATAAAAAATACCGTATTTGGCTTTCTTTAGATCTATTGCAGTTTGCAACTGATATAAGATTGCTTCTTTTATTTCTTTTTCACTGATATCATCTCTTTTAACTTCTGCTACTAATAAATATGAATCACCATCCTTAATCGCTAAATCAATTAGTTTTGGATGTGAACCTTTGCTACCTACTTGCATTTTTTCTTCTAAGTATATAGCATCTTTGTTATAATTTTTTGAAAGCAATATGTTTATTAAATCAATTCTTAATTTTTCTTCAGTTGATGTTTTACCATCTTTTGCTTTTTCATTGATATTTAATTGACCTCGGATTGGACATATTAATTTAGACATTTTTCTCCTATATTTAAATATTACTATAATAAATTGTATTTATAAATTTATTAGTTACTTTATTGAAATTTTTGCAATTTTTGTTTTATAAATGTAATAGATAAAACAAAAAAGCAGTGATTTGTCATTAAAAATCTTATAAATGGGAATTTTATTCCATATAAATGAAAACTATGTTATCAAAAATACAATTTTTGCAAAAAGTGATGTGATTTGTTAAAGTTTTAGTTATAAAAATTTATAATTATTATGATAAAGGAGTTGTAATGTCAAAGTATAAAAAATGATGATTTTCTGCTGTTATTTTAGCTTCTACATCGGTTGTAGTTGCTGTCGCTTGCAATGGTGAAAATAGCACTCAAAAAAGTGATGGATTTGATAAATCCACACCTAATAAAGATAAAAATCCTAATAAAGGTAGTACATCACCTGTTATAAATCCAAAAGAGCAATCAAAACCCCCTACTTCAACAAATCCAAGTGAAACTAATCCGATTAAAAATACACCACAGCAATCTAATCCAACTAAACCTACTAACAATCCAGAAGATGGTAAACTATCAGAAGATAAAAAAAAGGAGAAGTCACCTGAAAAAACAGATCAATTTGGAGAGAATAATAATCAACAAAAACAAGAAGATACAAAACCTATTGATAAATGGGCAAAAGATAATGCAAACAATCTTTTTAAACTCGTCTCAGTTGATAATCTTAAAGAATTAATTTCAAAGAATGAAAAACTTTTTTATAACTACGAAACAAGAAAATTAGTTAAACAACCAGTTGAAACAAAATATTTGAAAGTGAAAGAACTAGGCAGTGATTCAATTTTTGATGTTTTTAGTTTAAAAACCGATTCAGAATATCAGCCTGCAAATGCAAATGAACCAACAACAAATAATGGAACTAAAACATTTATCAATGGACAAATATATTATGTGATAAAAGGTAATGTTATTGCATTTTCTTATAAAATTGCACAATATATACCTAAACAAGAACCAATTATTTCAAATGATATTTATTGATCAAGTTTTAATATTGAAAATGGTCAACAAGTTGATACACCTGATTCGTTGAAACAAGAGCAAATTAATAAATCAGAGCAATTACAAACTATCAGCGAGCCTTTTAAAGTTTATTCTGATAATGCTGATGAATTTATGAATATGTTAGATGATTTAACTTCTGATAATAAACAACTTCCGGATTTAGTATATTCAGATGGTAGTTTTAGCTTTGATAAGCACAACGAAGACTTAGGAGATTATATTACTTTTAATAAAGATGATTATGCTAAATATATAATTGGTTCAGATGCATCAAAACCAACTCATTTTAAGATGAATTGAGATACAGATACCGAAAAAATTACCATAACATATAAAAATAAAAATAATCCAGATAAAATAGAGACTCAAGTTATTAACCTTGATAGTGATGATGAAAATAATCCAGTCGATAATTCAAAACAACAAACTCCTAATAAGCAAAAAGATAATAAGAATCCAGAACAAACAAGTGGAGTGTTTGTTTTAAATGTCAAAGAATTTAACAAAATAGCAGAAAAATATGATAAATCACAAGGTTCAAAATATAAACATAAACTTTATTTGTATAAAGGTAATTTCTTAGGTTTTTTTGGACAATCAAACGAATCAAGCAACCAAATATTGAATTTTAATAAAGGTTTTGATCAAACAAACATTGCTGGTGATCAAAATGATTCAAAATATTTTGCAACATCATTAGATAAAGATAAAAAAACCTTTACAGTAACTTACTTTAACAAAAGAACAAATCAAGAAGAAAGTCAAACATTTACATTAACAACAGATTCAAAAGATGATTATTCTGATAACTCACAAAGAAACTTAAATACTAGTAGCACTAAATTAGATAAAAATCAAACTGTTTTTGTAAGACCACCGTTTGGAGTAAAGTTTGAAATAAAAAATAACACCCAAATGCCACCGATAATAACTGTTTTTGATCACCTTGATTCACCTGGAGCGAAACTTAAAAACTCTAGCAAATATAGCGAATCGTTTGTTAAAACAACATCAGAATTATATAAAAGTCGTTTTAACAATTTGGTAGTTAAAAAGAACGGAGCTCAAGAATTTTCTGAATTTGTTGCTATCCCGCAGTTATTGAATTATTATAAAAACTTAGATAGCAACAATGAATCACTTGTAATTTTTGGAGGAGATACAAATATTGATTCATCCAACTTTAAAGTAGATAAATATTTCTCATCTGATGTTCATCGAGTACTTGTTTCAGATTCACCAAAAAACCCGGATTGATACACATCTTTAAACACAAAAAGTGGTTATGCAAATCCGTATGATAAAATGTATTATTTAAACGGCGAAGATTCATATTATGATACTATTACAACATCTGATGATGCTAATTTAAAATTTAAAGTTGACACTTATAAAGCATTTAAAGAATATATAAAAAATACTAATCAATACGCAGGTTATGATAAAGACAAAAATTTTAATTGAAATATAAGATATAGAATTTCTGATCATGCACCTGTTTTTACAGATGTAAAAGTAAAAAATATTACAGTAAATACAGCAAAATCAACTGATTCAAATTATCCAAAACCAGCAAATACTATAAGAATAGCACACTGAAATATCGAAAATTATGGTAAAAAAACTACTGATTACAAAAGTACTGCTGACTTTAAAATAGATGCTATTGCCACCTTGATTAAAAAAGTTGGTTTTGATGTTATAGGTTTAACTGAAATAAACGATAAACAAGGAAATTCGGTTAACTACATCTTAGATGAGTTAAATAAAAATGGAGGTAATTATAAATTAATTTTACAACCCCGTGAACAAACATTGTGACAAAACACAAAATATGCTTTTTTTCAAGGTGGAGCAACTGAGCAAATTGCTATTATATATAATGCGAATGTATTACAGCCAACAAATTTTACTAAAACAAATCAAAATAGTGCTTCATTTCGTGAAAGCATAAATTTATACGGAGAAGTGATACCTAAAAATTAATATTCAACATTTTTCAAGTTTTAAATTATGATAAAATAACTATAATGTAGTTATTTTTGGAGGGGTAATGTTACGGATAATAAGTGGTTTATATCGTAGTAGAAAGATTAGTCAGCCTGATTTAAAAGATACAAGGCCTACAACAGATAAAGTTCGTGAGGCTGTTTTTGCTTCATTGCAGTTTAAAATAGAAAATAAAAGTTTTTTAGATCTTTTTTCTGGTTCGGGTGCGATTGCGATAGAAGCATTAAGTAGGGGTGCTTTGAAAGTATATGCAGTGGAAAAAAATATAAAGGTCTTTAGAGTGCTACAAGAAAATTTGCAGAGTCTAAAAATAGATACAATTAATGCTGTAGCATCGGATGCTTTGAATTTTTTGCAAGTCAATACAATGAAATTTGACTTCATCTATCTTGATGCTCCATATTTAGATTACAAATTACTTAATGATACTTTGCAATTAATTTCACAAGCAAAAACATTAAATATTGATGGAGAAATAATAATTGAGACAAATAAAGTTTCTGAAGTAGTCATTCCTGATGACTTTATAGTTTATAAAAGCAAAAGATATGGAAAGGTAGATATTTTATATCTTGCTTATGCTCAATAAAATCATCACAGTTACTTGTACAGAGTTAAGTTATCAAGGATTAGGTGTATGTCGCGAGCATGCTAAACCTATTTTTGTGCATGATCTTTTTGTCGGTGAAAAGGCAAAAGTGCAAATTTATAAAGAAACTACTAAATTTGCTTTTGCAAAAGTAGTCGAATTAATCACTAAATCTGAACATCGTGATAAATCATATTCTTGCATCAACAGTGCTCCTCTGATTAATTTAGCATATAACCAACAACTTGCTTTTAAAGAGAATTATCTTAAATCACATCTGATTCGTAATTTAAATATTAACGAATCAGTAATTGATGCATTTCAACCGGCAATCCAAGAAACTCATTACCGTAACAAAATTAAGGTTCCATTAAAGTTGATTGATAATATTTTGCATTATGGAGAATATGATAGTAATTCAAATAATATTTTAGTAACTGATGATATAAAAATCCAAAATAATATTTCTTTAAATGGAACATTAGATAAAATAATTAATGCATTGAATCAATATTCACAAAAAAGTCGTCGTTATAAAGTTTTAGAAGCATTTCGAGAAATAACTTTAAGAATAAATCATATAAACGAAGCGCAAGTGTTATTCAATCTTTCTAATGAACAAAATGTTTATAGTGAAATAATCAATACTTTAAAATCTATTGAAAATATTATTCAATTGTATTTTTATCAAAATCAAAAATTAAAATTAATTTTTGAGAAAAAACCTTTTTCAATTTTGATAAATAAAAAATCCTTTGATGTGCATATAAATTCGTTTTTTCAAATAAATATTGAGATGGCTACCAAAATTTTTAATGATATGCATAAAAAAGTATCAGAAAACTTTAAACGAAATTTCATCGATTTATATTGTGGTGTTGGAATTATCTCACAATTAGTTGCTTATAAAAGACATAAAATCTTAGGTGTAGATATTTCAAGAGAAGCAATTGCTGCAGCAAAAGATAATGCATATGTAAATGGATTTAGATCGGCTAAATATATAAATGGCGATGTTTATCAAGTTATAGATTTGTATAATTTAGATATTAATGATACTATTGTCGTTTTAGACCCACCCAGAGCTGGTTTAGATGCAAAATTGACCAAATGATTGAATAATATAAATTCATTTATTTATATGTCATGTGAACCAAGAAGTTTTATACGTGATTTACAAAACTTACAACAACAAGGTTTTAAAATTAATTACATCAAAGGTTATGATATGTTTCCAAACACCCCACATTTTGAAATAGTCGCTTATCTTAGTAAGTAAACAAAGCAAGTAGGCGGAAGCACTACTACTTGCTTTTTTTACTTAAAGATTTTTAAAGATGAAATGTAATCATTCATATAATCGATATCCAATTGATTATAAGAATTAACGGGTAGTTTAATTTCTACATTCGGAATTTCACTTCGTAAGGTTCGACCATGGCCGATTGATTTAAAGAGTCTTTCACTGATAACGGTAGCAAGGTAAAACTTAGCTAATGGTTTATTATCAAATTCAGATTTGTATTTAGGAACAATATCACAAATATTCACAAAAGAAGTGGCACCAAATTCGAAATCACAATAATAGGTTTTCCCACCACCACCATCTCCTCCGTTAATGATGCAAATTTTATCACTGAATGTCTGAGATACTTTTTCTTTTATAAGTAAACCACCAATACCGTTATTGTCTTTTTTTGCTACTATTATTGGGATTCCGTTCTCATATTTATTTTCTAATTTACGATCAATTGATTTCTTTTGCATTCCTTTTGAAATAAATTCAATTACATCAGATATTTTAAAATATTTAAATTTAATATTTTGATATTTTTGCATATCTACAGGTGAGAAAATTAATTTATTACTGATGCCGCATAAAATTTTGGCAGATAAATTTTCTCTTATATATTTTATAAAAGTGTTTTTATTTACTTCAAAAGGGCGATTTGTTGTAAATTTTTCAAATGCAAGTTCTTCATCATATTTTAAATTTTGCATTACAGCTTGAAATTCTGTGTATTTACCCTTAAGAACTTCTTTAAGTCTTGCTACTTTTTCTTCATATAATTTAGTTTTCAATCGTTTTTCATTAGTATAGATAAATCCATCATTAGTAAAATCTACTAACAAAATATCTTGATTATGTCAGTGTGCTAATAATGCATCTGCATTTTGTCTTAGTGCATCTATTTTCTTGAGTGTTCGTGAATCATATTTTTTTAAAACTATCACTGATGTATTGACACCTGCATTAGGTTGAAATAAATCCCTAGGAAGTGAAATAATTTGTGTAATTTTAGACATTTCAAATATTTTTTTGAGATATGCAACATTTTTTGCATCTCTACCGTTTAGGTTTGTTTTAGGTATAATACATGCAATTAACCCATCTGGTTTTAAATATTTTAAAGTTGTATATAAAAACTTTAATTCATTATCACTTTGACTAAAGGGTGGATTCATTAAAACCTTAGAATACTCATATTTTAATCTTTCAAGTCTTTTAAAGCAGTCATCTTGATAAATTCGCGAACTTCCATCACCGTGTAATAGCATATTAATTCCTGCTAATGTCGAATTAAATTCGTCATATTCGATTCCAATGATTCTTTTTTCCTTTACTTCGATGCAAGCTTTATCAATTTGATATTCTTTTTCTTTTGCATTTATATTTGTTTGCTTTAAATAAAAATCATTTATGCTAGAAAACATATTAAACATTGCATTTACTAAAAAGGTACCACTCCCACATGTTGGGTCCATTATAACATCGTTAAATGGATCAACATCAATTAATTCGTACATTATTTGAGCGATGTGATCGGGTGTAAAAACTTCTCCTTTTTCATTTGAATTAGCTGAATTTCATTTACGAAAAACTTTTAAAAAAGCATTCATTATATCGTGGCCTTTATAGTCTTTGTGACTGATATTAATAAGGTTATAAATATTACGAATCGAATCAACTATTTCAATTAAGTCAGAAATTTTAGCCATTTTCAATGTCTTATCATCAAGGTATTTATAGATATTATTTTTCTTTTCTTGTTTTGATATATCTTCAGTAAGTGGAGTATCTTTTAGAGCATCCAAAATACTAGAAAGCAGCAAGCTTGTTGATTCACGATTTAACTTATCATCTCCTTGAAATTTATAACAAAGCATCACAGCACCAATAAACGGGACAGTCATTTGCTTGTTTATTTTTGCATTACGAAAAGAATTTGCAAGTTGCATTGCATAATTACTAATTAAAACTTCATTATTTTCTTTGATATCTTTAAAGTAGGTGTCTTTGTAGTATTTATGGTTTTTTACTTCAGATTCATTATCTAATAATTTTATTTCACCTTTATCATTCTTAATAAAAACATTTAAGTTTATACCGTTATATTGAAAACCGATGGTATTCTTATGTTTTTCAAACTTCATATAGTCATAAATTTGCTTTTCAAATTTTACCCCTTCTGCTTTAGCATCTAAGATAAAAATTACACCATCATAAAAATAATACCCATCTGGTTTTGTTGCTTCATATTTAGCATCAGATGTTTTTTTATAAAGAGGAATGGTACCATCAGTATTATTTTTTAGTCCTAATATATTAGTAAATGCTTCTACAATTTTAAACTCGCTGCGTGCCATAAAACCTCTATAATATTTTGTATTTTAATTCTACCATTTTTTTCTTATTGATTTTAAAACATCTCATAATTTTAAATTATTAACAAATTTATTCACAAACTATGTTTGAAATAGATACTTAGTAAAATATTTGTAAATTTAAGTAAGAAAAAAAATATTTTGGTAAAATAGTAATACTAAATAAATAAAGGAGTTATATGCCAAGAGAAGGTTATACATTAGCATGTACAAAGTGCAAAATGGAAAATTATATTTCAAAGAAAAATAAAAAAACTCATCCTGAAAAAGTAGAGTTAACAAAACACTGTCATAAATGTAATGCGCATACAGCACATAAAGAAAAGAAATAATGCAGCAATAACTGCGTTTTTTAATTTAGGAGTTTTATGAATCGTAAAAAATTAGATGAAATGTTCGCTAAAACTGGTGTAGAAGTTTTAATTTCTGAAGCACCACAAACAAGACTTTGATATGCCGGAGTTCAAACAACTGATGGATTCATCGCTATTGAAAAAGATAAAGCAACCTTATTTGTTGATGGAAGATATATTGAGTATGCACAAAAAAATGCAAAGAATGTAGAAATTGTTTTAATTAAAGGTGATGCAGTTAAAAATTGATTTGCAGCAAAGAACTTTAAGAAAATAGCACTTGAAAAAGAATATTTAGTAAAACAAGTTCAAGATCAAATTTTATCTTGAGTAAATCCGGATCATATTGAGTGAGTTTCAGCACAACATCTTAGAATATTAAAAGATGATGGAGAAATTGAGTTAATACAAAAAGCTGTAGATATTTCTATGCAGGCACTCAATGAACTTAAAGAGTGAATCAAACCTGGTATGAGTGAAAAAGAAGTTGCTTTTAAACTGAATTATTTATTAAAGTTAAAAGGTGCAGAAAAAGAAGGATTTGAGGAAATTGTCGCAACTGCTGAAGCTTCTGCGGAACCTCATCATCATCCAACTGATAAAAAACTTGTTAATAACAATTTACTAAAAATAGATTTTGGAGCTCAATACAAAGGATATACAGCAGATATTACACGTACCTTTATTTTAGGTGATGAAAAACTAGCAAATCCAAAGCAACTTGAAATCTTAGAAATCGTTAAAGAAGCAGCAGCAGCAGGGAGAAAAGCAGTTCGTCCTGGTATCAAAGCATCACAAATTGATAAAGTATGTCGTGATTTTATAGAAGCAAAAGGTTATGGACAATACTTTGTGCATTCTACTGGACATGGGTTAGGTATTGATGTACATGAGTTTCCTAATGTTTCAAAATTTTCTGATTATGTTTTAGAACCTGGTATGATAATAACAGTTGAACCTGGAATATATATCGAAGGTTTAGGTGGTGCTAGAATTGAGGATGATGTTCTAGTTACAGAAAATGGTTATTATGTCTTTTCTAGACCTAATGAAAATAAATAATGAACCAATGAAATGATAAAAATATCTTAACTTTGAGTGATTCCCTTGATGTTGGAGATGGATATAAATTGTATTATCGTGTTAGTGGAAACCGCTTTAGTGGATATCCTGTAATTATTTTACATGGTGGACCAGGTGCTTTTAATGCAAATCCATATTTAAGAATTTTTGATAAAAGTAAGTTTTATTTAATTTCTTTTGATCAAAGGGGATGTGGTTCTAGCAAACCAAAATGAATTCCTGATTCAAACACGATAGATGATCAAATTGAAGATATTGAGCGAATTAGAAAACATTTTAAGTTAAATAAAGTAACCTTATTTGCAGGAAGTTGGGGGACTACATTAGCATTACTTTATGCTATTAGATACCCAGAAAATGTTGCTTCTATGTTACTGCGTGGAATTTTCTTAGCACGTCAAGAAGACATTGATTTTCTATATGAACCTAATGGAGCGGCAACCTTTTATCCAGAAGCATATAAGAAATTTTATAATGCAGTTGCTAAATATGATGGTGCAAAAGTTTTGGAAAAATACTATAATGCTTGAACTAAAATCTTAAAATCTAAGAACGCAAAAGAAAAAGAGATTAAATTGATTCAAAACTTTTGCGAGTGAGAAGAATCAATTGTTACAATTGAACCACAAGAAAGGTATTTAAGCCGAAAACAAATTCGCCAAGTACCTGTTCTTCAAGAAGAACACAAAGATTTATTTTACAATCAATTACATTTCTTTTTAAATAAATCACTTTTACCTTCGGATAATTATATTCTTGAAAATGCACATAAAATAAAAGATATTAGAACATATATTGTGCATGGTCGTCAAGATGTAGATACCAGACCAATAGGTGCATATTTATTAGCTAAAGAACTAAATAATGTTAAATTAACTTTTATTAATGGTGCGGCACATTCAATCAATGAACCTGGTATCAATCATAAGTTAAAAGTATTTGCTGATAATATATATGATTATCTTACAGAAAATCACATCCAAAAATAGATGTGATTTTATAAATACGATTTTTTAATCGGATGCTCACTAGTAATTTTGACAACCTTGTTTTTTAATGAACTAAGTAGTCTTTGTCCTGCTTTGGTATCTGAATTAATAAGGTGTATATTTTTTAAAGCTGTATCAATAATGTCTGCTAATAATGCTCATTGTTTAAAACCACGACTAGTCATAGCAGCAGTACCAAGGCGGATTCCACTTGCTAAAAAAGGTGATAGAGTATCAAATGGAATAGTATTCTTATTTGCTGTAATATTAATTTTATGTAATACTTTTTCGGCTTCTAAACCGTTTATTTGATAGGTTTTTAATACATTAATCATAAATAAATGATTATCAGTTCCTCCACTAATAATTACTGCTCCACGACGCTTGAATGCATCGCAAAAACGCTTCGAGTTATTAATGATATCTTTAGCATATTGCTTAAATTGTGGTTGTAATGCTTCGTAGAAAGCAACTGCTTTACCAGCAATAGCATGAAACAATGGACCACCTTGATAACCAGGAAACACTCAACGATCAATTTTTTTAGCCAATTCAGCATCATTAGTCATAATTATTCCCCCACGACCACCTCGTAAAGTTTTATGAGTTGTAGATGTAATAATATGTGCATAATTAACCGGAGATGGAAATACTCCACCAGCTATCAATCCTGCTAAATGCGCAATATCTGCAAGCAACTTGGCACCGACTTTATCAGCAATTTGCCGAAAACGTTTAAAGTCTATTAATCTTGAATATGATGAATATCCACAAATAATCAAATCCGGTTTTTCTTTAATAGCTAATTCTTCGATTGCATCATAATCTAATAATTCATCTTTGGATAAATCATATGAAACTGATTGATAAAAAATCCCACTAAAAGAAATTTTATATCCGTGAGTTAAGTGCCCACCGCTATTTAAGGATAATCCCATAATTTTCCCACCTGAAGGTACACATACAGCAATAGCAGCAGCATTAGCAACTGAACCAGAATATGGTTGCACATTTGCATATTTAACACCATATAATAGTTTTAAACGATCAATAGCAGCTTGTTCGATCACATCTACATTTTCACATCCACCATAATAGCGTTTGTTAGGATATCCTTCTCCGTATTTGTTTGTTAACACACTTCCTTGTGCCTTTAAGACATCTTCAGAAACATAGTTTTCGCTTGCAATTAATTCGATGTGGTCCTCTTGTCTTTGTAGTTCGTTATTGATCGCATCGGAAACAACTTTATCATGTAGTTTAATTTTTGAATACATTTTTTACCTACTTATTAAATTTTTCATTTAATCTTTGTATAACTTCATCATTTGCACTAATTCTTAATGTAACATTGCGAGTATTTGTTTGTTGATAATTATCAATTTGTTGGATGTCATAAATTTGACCAAGACATCTTAAATTTGAAACAATATTACCTATATAATCGGTATTTTTAAGTGTAAAAGTTAAATCAAGAGTTTTTAATGGGCTTAAATCTACTGGGATATATTTAATCTTATTATTTGCTTTTATATCCATAAATTCTGCATAAAAAGCATTTGTTTGATCATATTTGGGATGGATTTTTCCAATTCATCCGATAATCGTATTATTGTATTTTATATAAGCAGAAACATTTGGATGAATATAATCATTATCCTTTAGTGCAGTAAATTTAACATCAAAACCTAAGAAATTAATAACATCTTGCTTTAGTTGTTCAAAAGTCTTTGTTGTGCTCGCAAGTCCTCAAACCATTATATTTTCTGAAATCATTCCATATTCAAAAATGTTAATATTGCTCATTTTACGCTTTTGATTGTATGCTACAACTTCTGAAAGTGATGTAATAATCGAATTACGAATGCATTCGCGTTCTTTTGAAATAAAAGTCATTAAATTGATTTGTTTTTCAAATGAAAAAGGATTTAATTTATTTTTTTCTTTTGAAACAAGAGTAAAGGTTCGTACTTCATTATATCCTTGGTGCTGAAAATATGATTTAGAATTATTAATTTTTTGTATATGAGCAGGAACAGTTTTGATTGGTTGTGGTTTGAATTTTGCATATGAATAAAATCTAAAAATTTCTTCGATTATATCTTCAAAAACTTCTATATCATAACGATATTCAGGGGTAGTTATTTTATTATTTTCAAATCTAAATCCAAGCGAAGTTAGTTTTTTTAAAGCATTATCAAAAACATTTATTTCATTTATACCTGCATATTTCTTTAAAAGTTCTGCATTATATATAATGCTTGTTTGCTTATGATAAATAATAGGGTTAATTATTTGTGAAATCTGTAAATTTTTGCAATAAAAACGAATAAATTCCATCGCAACTGAAGCGAGATAAGCAGTTATAACCCTTGAACCTTGACTTGATGCAGTTGTGCTTATCCTTATTTCTTTTGTGCTGTGACGAATGTATTTAGGATCAAAAACACCTACTTCAAATAAATAGTTTTCTGTATCTAAATCAGTTTTTGTGGTTTCTAGACCGATAACAGAAGCAAGTGAAATAATATTGCTGTCATCTGAAATAGCTAAAACATTATCAACAGCAACTTTTTTACCACCTAATATCTCAATCTCACCAGAATACAATTTTGCAGTAATATTTTTTTGTAGTTTTGCAGCATTATAAACGTGTACTGGAACACCGATATTTATTAATGTTAAATTTGTCAGGTTAACACTTCAATCAAATAAAGAAGAAATATCGTGTTTTGCTAATAAAGTTTTTTCGTAAATACTTGTTTTTAATTTTCCTTTTATTTCACTAAAACTAAGATTTTTTGCCATTCCATTGGCTGCTTTAAAATCACTTATAAAATTTGGTTCTTGTTCTTTTGATTCAAAAACAAATTTAGTGTTAAAATATGCAGCAAGTTCTTTAGCAAGAATAAAATATGAATTTGCATCATTGCGGTTTGCATTGATTGCTATTTCGATTAGATAATCATCGATACTTAAAAGTTGCATTGGATCATCGTTTATGCTTGCAAAATCATTTGGTAAGACTAACAACTCATCTTTTTTTGACAGTAAGTCTCATTTATAACCTAATTCTGATCAAGATGCTAACATCCCTTGTGATGGATAACCTTTAAGTGTTTTTTCACCAAAGATAATTTCACCTCTTTTTGCACCAACAGGAAAACAAACAACTAAATCACCTACCTTTAAGATTCGATTAGTTGTTTGGATTGTAATTTGTCCTTTTTTAGTTTTTAATTCAACAACATCTAAACGATCAGAATTTGGATTTTTGAAGACATTAATAACTTTTGCAAATAAAATACCTTCTATATTAGCAAATTTTCTCACATCATCAACTTCAAAACCTATTTCATTTAATGCGTTTGTAGTTTCTTCTGCAGTAAGTTTGATATCTGGTAAATAACTATTTAGATGTTTTAGTGAAACGAGCATTAAAAACCTCCTCATGTGGTAAATTTCAATCAATTTCTGTTTTATTTTGTGTTTTTAAAAGATGATTAATTTTTAAAAATATTTGTGAATTATTAAATCCTTTATTAAATGACAACGGTGAAGGATGTGAGGATTCGATGATATTTTGTTGTTTAATTTTATCGAAGTTAGATAAATTATATACAGTTTCTTTTGCTTGTTTGCCTAGTATGACAAAAATTACGTTACTATTTGCTTCGATGATTTTATCTAAGATTACTGATGTAAATTTTTGTCATCCGATATATTTATGTGAATTAGGTTTACCTTTTATAACTGTTAAAACTGTATTCATCAATAATACACCTTGCTTAGCTCAATTAACTAGTGAATTAGTTTTTATGACAATATCTGGATAATCTTGTTTAAGGACTTTAAAAATGTTTGCTAAACTCTTTGGTGTTTCGTCTTTTCAACTAGAAAAAGCCAATCCGTCTGCGCTATCATCATTATAATAAGGATCTTGACCTAGAATAACAACATTAGTTTCATTAACTTGAAAAAATTCAAAAGGCTTAAATATGTCCATTTGGTGTGGGTAGATGGTTTGGTTATTTAATTCTGCTTCTTTTAAAGAATGAAAAATATTATCAAAATAACTTTTTTTACCTTCTTTTTGTAAGATTTGTAAAAAACTATCTTTCATTGCTAAATTGCTCCAAAATTCTTAAATCATTACGATATAAATCCCTAATATCATTAAATCCATATTTAATCATTGCAAGTCTTTCGACTCCTACACCAGCAGCAAAAGCATTAAATTTAGCATCAAATCCTGCCATTTGTAGCACTTTCGGATGCAGCATTCCAGCACCTAAAACTTCTATTCAATGATTTTTATAAAACATATCTACCTCCACACTAGGCTCGGTAAATGGAAAATAACTAGGACGCAACCTTATATCAATTTCTTCTTCCAAAACATAGGATAGAAAGGATTTTAAAGTTCATATGAGATTTGGAAAACTAACGTTACCAACACAAACAAAGTCGAGTTGAGTAAACTGATGTGAATGAGTAGCATCATCTTCATCATTTCGATACACCTTACCTAATGCAAATGTTGAAATTTCGATATTTTTATTTTCGTGTAGAACTTTTGCAGTAATTCCAGTATTATGAGTTCTTAATAATGTTGTAGCATTTAAATAAAGTGAATCATGCATTGCTCGAGCCGGATGATCGATGGGGATATTAAGTTTCTCAAAATTATATAAATCAGAAACTATTTCACCACTTTCTTGCTGATAATAACCATGCTGAATAAACCAAGTCATAATGCGTTCTTCGATTAATGTTATCGGATGCAAGCTACCAGCTTTGTAGACAGGTTTGCTAATATCAATAAATTCTGAGTTTATTTTACGATCTATTTCTATTTTTTCCAATCTTTCTTCAGCATTTTTAAAAAACTCTTCATATGTTTTCTTTAAATCATTAATTTGTTTACCGATTTGTTTTTTTTGTTCAACTGGTGCAGTTTTTAGACTTTGTTGTAGTTGATATATTTGTCCATCTGATGAATAAATTTTAGCTTTTGCTTGTTTAAGATCTTCGAGTGTATTTATATCTTCAAGTTTTAACATTATTACTCCTTTTTATAGTGTTTTTTTCATTCTGCTTTTAAATTGTTTCAATATTCTAAAATGTTTTGTTCATTTTTGTTGCTGCTTGGAATGTAAAATTTAGTATTTTGTAGTTGTTTTGGTAAATATTGTTGATTATTTCAATGTTTAAAATAGTCATGTGGGTATTGATAACCAATTCCATCACCTAATTTTACTGCAGATTTATAATGTGAGTCTTTTAAATAAGATGGTATTTGGTAAATGTTACCATTTAAAATGGTTTGCTTAACTTTATCACGTGCTAAAACAACGGAATTGCTTTTAGGAGATGAAGCAAGTTCGATTATTGCTGATGTAATAGCAAGTTCCCCCTCGGGGATACCTAGTCTTTCAAAAACTCTTATGGCTGCTTCAGTTTTTGCACCTACCATTGGATTTGCTAATCCAATATCTTCGTATGCAACAGCAAGCATCCTTCGAAACAAACCATCATTATCACCACTTTGTAAAATTAAAAAACCATAATATAATGCAGCATCAATATCACTACCACGAAGTGATTTGTGAAATGCTGAAAGGTTATTATAGTGAGCACTTTGTTTATTATCGCTATAAAAATTGATATTTGGTATTATAGTTTTTAAGTCATTTTTACTAACTTCTTTTCCATCTTTTTTTAATAGTGCAAGTAATTGTAAGTTATTTATACTTGCTCTTAAATCACCACTTGAAAAAGCTGCTAAATTGACTAAATTTTCCTTGCTTATTTTTAAATAAGGATAATTTTCTTTTATAATTTTCTCTAGCGTTAAAGCGATATCTTGAACATCTATTTTATTAAACTGCAAAATCTGCATTCTGCTACGAACAGCAGGAACAACTTTAAAATAAGGATTTTCTGTTGTTGTAGCATAAACAATTATTTTATCAAACTCTAAATAAGATAGTAATATATCTTGCTTATCACGATTCAAACGATGGATTTCATCGATTATTATAACATCGCAATCATCTAAAATTTTTATTAAATCTGATTTATTATCAATCGATGCATTAAAATACCCCGCTTTTAAATTTAACTCATTTGCTAAAATAAAAGCAGTTGTTGTTTTACCTGTTCCACTTTCACCGAAAAACAAAAAACTAGAAGTAATTTTGTTTTCAATTACTTCCTTAAGCAATTTTTTAATATGATTTTGACCGACAATATCATCTAATTTCTGTGGTCTCAATAAATTTGCTAAATTTTTGTTCATATATTATTTTATAATTATAACGATTTTTTGATTTTTATAGGTGTTAAAGAACAAAATTATTTTTCTTGTGTATAAACTTGTGGATAATTTAATAAAACGAATGTATAAATAGAACTTATTATTGCCATACTATGTATATTTTTAGTTTTTTTAAAAAAACGATGGATGTAAAATTGTTCATAAATAAAGAAAAAATTATCAACAAAAATAAATTAGTTTAAAATTAAATTGCTATGTATAAATCAAAATTAGACATTAAAGAAACACAAATAGCTATTCAAGATCTTAAACAAATTTTTCAAGCAAATATTAAGGTAGCATTAAACTTGACTAGAGCAACTGCACCGTTATTTTTAGATGCAAAAACAGGACTAAATGATGGTCTATCAGGTGAAAAGGCAGTCTGATTTAATCCAAAAGATTCTAATGTTCGCTTAGAAGTTGTGCATTCGTTAGCAAAATGAAAGCGTCATGCATTAAAACAATATCAATATTTAGATGGTGAAGGTATTTATACTGATATGAATGCAATCCGTCGTGAGGAAGAGCTCGATTCGACTCATTCATATTATGTAGATCAATGAGACTGAGAAAGAATTATTTCCCGTAGTGATCGTAATTTAAATTTTCTAAAAATGATTGTAAGTAAAATTTATGATGCTGTTAAAGCTACTAAGTATGCATTGCAAGAAGAATTTCCAAAACTTACTGATAAACTTGCTGAAAACTTATTTTTTATTAGTGCTCATGATTTAGAAGATTTATATCCAAATTTATCACCTAAACAACGTGAAGATGTAATTGTAAAGGAAAAGGGAGCTGTTTTCGTTTATAGCATAGGTGAAAATCTTAAATCAGGTATAGTTCATTCAAAACGTGCATTTGACTATGATGATTGAAAATTAAATGGTGATTTGTTGGTGTATTCTTATGTTTTAGATAAAGCAATCGAGTTATCATCGATGGGAATACGCGTGGATGCTGAATCGATGTTAAGACAATCGAAAATGGATAAAGAAGACTTGTTAAAACTGTCACCGTTTCATTATAAAATCCTTAATGATCAATTACCATTAACTATTGGTGGTGGAATCGGTCAAAGTCGTTTAAGTATGTTCTTGCTTGAAAAAGCACATATCGGTGAAGTTCAGTCAAGTTATTGACCAAAAGAACACATCGAAGAAATGAAAGATAAAGGTATTGAATTGTTATAAAAATATGTTTTTACCTATGATATAGGTAAAAACATTTTTATTCTAATTGATCGTCGACATCTGATTGTTGATTTTGTGGTTCTTTGTTTAAATTTTGATTAATTAATTTCAGTTGCTCTAAAATTAATTCATCTGTGGTAGGTTTAACTACATCAGGTTCTACTGCAACAGGTGGATTTTTCTTTAATCTATACCTTTTGATACCAGCTTTTATTATAAAATATGACATTAACATAATAAATAAGGTGAATGAAATGATTACAAAATTAATAATTGCACCTAAAAATTTCCCGTATTTAATACCTTTTCACACTAAACTTTCTAAGTCTTTAAATTTATCACCAAGGATATTATGTGCAATTGCAGACATAATAACATCGTTTGCTAATGAAGAAACTACTGCATTAAATACTGTCCCAGCCAAAAAACCAACGGCAAGTATAATTAAGTTACCTTTTTTAAAGAATTTCGATGCTTCTGTAAATGATTCATAAAGTAAAGACTTCTTTTTATCTTTTTTATTCATTGCTTCCTATCTTAATTTAATTACATCAACTGCAACTATTTCATCATTGTCTTTTAAATTAATAATACGAGAACCTTTAGTTTGACGTGATGATTTAGGTATTTGTGTAATTTGTGTTCTAATAGTTATCCCTTGTGAAGTAATTATCAATAATTCATCTTGTAAACTTACAAATCCTGCATAAATAAGATTTCCAGCTTTTATATTATCAATTCCTACAAGACCTTTAACATTACGTTTAGTTAAATTATATTCACCTTCATCAGTAAGTTTTCCATAACCTTTTGAACCAAGAGAAAGCACTAAATTGCCATCACGGTTCGATGAAGCAGATACAACATATTGATTTTCTTCAAGTTTTATTGCTCTTACACCGATGCTATTACGACCTAATGCTCGAATATCATCATTTTTAAAGATTGCAATATTACGATAGTTATTTGCAACTAAAATATGATCTTCATCAGATGATAAGAATGCACATACTAATTCATCTGCATCAGCTAGTTTGAAGGCAATAAGTCCATTGCGACGAACAACTTTAAAAGAAGCTATATCAGTTTTCTTAAAGATACCAAACTTTGTTACAGTAGTTAAATATTGATTTTGCTCATAATCATCAACACTAATAATAGAAATAATCTTTTCACCATTATTAACATCTAAGGTTTCTAAAACATTTATAAAAGGAACACCTTTACTTTGTTTGGTTCCTTCAGGAATTTGGTGTCCACGAAGTTTATATGCTCTACCGAAATTTGAAAATAACAATAAATCAGTATGGGTTTTTGTTTGAATAATCATCGCGATATCATCGTCTTTATATGTTTTCATAGCAACCGAACCAACTCCACCACGTTTTTGTGTGTTATATTCATCTAAGTTAATACGTTTCACATAACCATTTACTGACGTTGTGATTACAATATCATTTTCAGGGATTAAATCTTCTTCAGTTATTTTACCAGCACCAGAAATATCAATTTGTGTGCGACGAGCATCATTAAATTTTGCTTTAATTTCCTGTAGTTCACTAATAATTAAATCAATTAATTTATCTTCGTGTGCTAATATATTTTTATAATGAGCAATTTCAGTTAATAAATTTTTTAATTCTTCTTGCATTTTTTCGATACTTAATCCTGTTAAACGACGCAAATTCATATCTAAAATTGCTTTAGTTTGTTTTTCGCTTAACTCAAAACGCATACTAAGCTTTTCTTGTGCAATTAAATCAGTTTTGGATGATTTAATGATTGCAATAACTTCATCAATATTAAAAATAGCAATTTTTAAACCTTCTAAGATATGTGCACGTTCTTCGGCACGGGTTAAATCAAATTTTAATCTACGGGTAACAACATCTTTTTGATGTTTTAAATATTCGTTAAGAGCAGTTTTTAATGTAAGTAGTTTCGGTTCACCATTGACTAAAGCAACTAAATTAGCACTGTATGCAGTCTGTAAATAAGTTTTTTGATATAACTTATTTAAAATAATATGTGGGTTGAAGCCACGCTTAATATCAATCACAATGCGAATTCCATCGCGATTTGATTCATCGCGTAAATCAGCAATTCCTTCAATTTCTTTATTTTTATGTTGTTCAACAATTTTTTGAATTAAAGTGGTTTTTTTAATCGCATATGGTATTTGCGAAACTATAATTTGTGATTTACCATTCGCTTTTTCTATAATATTAGTTTTAGAGCGAACTATAATGCTGCCACGTCCTGTTTCATAAGTATCAATAATCCCACGAGTACCTAAAATTATTGCTCCCGTAGGAAAATCAGGGCCTTTTATATGTTGCATTAACTCTTTGGTGCTAATATTAGGATTTTTGGCTAAAGCAACTGTAGCATCAATAGTTTCACCTAAATTATGTGGAGGGATTTCGGTTGCCATACCAACAGCAATACCAGATGAACCAGATACAAGTAGGTTTGGAAAGCGAGAAGGAAGTACAGCAGGCTCTTTTTCGCTTGCATCATAGTTATCCACAAAATCAACTGTTTCTTTTTTTATTCCTTCTAGCATTTCAGCAGATAACTTAGACATACGAGCTTCGGTATAACGCATCGCAGCAGCTTGGTCACCATCGATTGATCCAAAGTTTCCGTGTCCATCAACTAACGGATAACGCATTGAAAAATCCTGTGCCATACGAACCATTGCTTCATAAACCGATGAATCACCATGAGGGTGATATTTTCCAAGTACATCTCCTACGATACGGGCTGATTTGCGGTGTTGTGAACCAGGAGTAATACCTAATTCAGACATATCATATAAAATTCTACGGTGTACTGGTTTTAGTCCATCACGAACATCAGGGAGCGCTCTAGAAACAATAACACTCATTGCATATTCTAAAAAGGATGTTTTCATTTCATCATCGACTAGAATTGGATGCAAACCGTCTTTTGATTCACTAATGATTTGTGATGAAACTTGATATTCTGCATTATTTTGCGGAATTTCTTCTTCGTCTTCTTCTATTATTGGTTCTTTTTTCTTAAAGACGATGTGGTTATCTTCTTCATAGTCATATTCTTTAATTTTTGTTTTTTTCTCTTGATCTTCTGCCATATCCTCTCCAATTTAATAAATTATAAATTTATTAAATTATACACAATTTTTTGTTTAAAGTTATTATAAACAGGTAAAATTAAGCATTTTTTTGTCCCTATGAACAAGCAAAAAAGAGAAAATTACGAATTATTTTCTCTTTTTTGCAATTTTTCTTCTTGTAATCTTACTAAATTTTTCAAATCCTTAACTTCTTTTAAGCTAAGTGGTCGATAGGTTCCAATTGGCATTTTTTCTACTGTGATTCCTGCATATTCAAGTCTTTTTAGATTGATAACTAACTTATCTACCAATTTAAATAATTCTTTAACATGATGATATGTTCCTTGTGTTAAAACAACAAAATAACTTTTCGGTGAATCGCTTCCGCAAGGGATAACATCCTGCACACTTTTTACTCCATTAACTTTAACTATTGAATTAAGTTTTTTTAACTCTTTTATACTAAGTTTTTCATTTATTCTAGCTCGATACACTCTTGGGATTTGATATTTTGGATGCATTAATTTATTTGCTAAATCACCATCATTTGTCATTATTAGTGCTCCAGTAGTATCATAATCAAGACGCCCTACTGGGAACACTTTATAAGGAACATTCATTAAATCTATCACAGAAGGTCTATTGAAATTATCTTTTAAAGTTGTAATAGTTTTTGTTGGTTTGTTTAAAACATAATAAACTTTTTGTTGCTGAAATATAGGTTTATTTTTCACAAACACATTATCGCCAAAATCTGCTTTATCACCTAATTTAGCTACCATACCATTTACTGTTACATAACCTTTTTCAATTAATGTTTCTGCTTCACGTCTTGATGCGATTCCAGCTTGTGAAAGTAGTTTTTGTAATCTAATTTTTTCCATTTTAATCTTTCATATATAAGTTGTATAAATTTAGTGATTCATTAGAGAATTTTACACCTTTTGAAATATTAAAATCATAGGTTTGTTTTACAACTTCTTTAAAGCCAGCATCTAAATTAGTTAACGCAAGATCTCGTATTTTTTGAATTCCAGTAAAACGTCGTCCTTGACAAATTTTATCGGCGACAAAAATAATTTTATCTAACTTGCTCATATTCGGATGTAATTGGGTATGATAACGAACAG
Organism: Mycoplasma sp. 4013; assembly: GCF_054353875.1. NCBI lineage: Bacteria > Bacillati > Mycoplasmatota > Mollicutes > Mycoplasmatales > Mycoplasmataceae > Mycoplasma > Mycoplasma sp. 4013. The sequence goes on from NZ_JBTHHK010000013.1 coordinate 22,450, forward strand.
CTTGTAAAATGGCTTGATTTTGCAGCATATATCCATGCTTTAATCATATATATGAACAGATTTGGTGTAAAAATGCCGGATTTTCTTCTTTAATATCTGGTTCAAACTCTTTAATTGCTTGCAGCGATCTTTTAACATCCCATTCTTTTGCAATATCATGTGTTAATCCTGCAATATAAGCATCCTTAGCAGGATAATTATGAGCTTTAGCAAGTTTGACAGCAAAATCAGCTGTTGCTACAGAATGCTTGGCACGCAAAGCAGAAAGACTATTATGAATAATTTGTTCTAAATATAAACCATCTTTTTGAATGTAGTTTAAAACTTTTTTATCTACATGCGAGAGCATTCCGTTTTTAAAATCACTTGATGCAAAATCATAAAAGGGGTTATTTAACAAAATTCCATTATATTTTTTTAGGTTAATTTTATTAATGTTTTTATCACGACGAAATACTGTTATTTGTGTGAGTTGAGAGATAATATCAATGTCTTTTCATTTATTTAATTTTGGTAAATTATCACTACCAATTAATAAAAAAAGTTGATCATTAGGATATTTTTGCCTTAGATATTTTACTGTATCGATGGTATATGAGACATTATTTCGCTTAATTTCAAAGTCACATAATTGCATTTTCTCTTCTAAAACCAGCTGAATCATTTCTGCTTTTTGATATGGTTTAACTAATTTTGTTTTAGACTTAAATGGTGATGTAAAAGTCGGAACAAATAGTAGTTTATCTAAATTGAGTTCTTTAATTGCATATTTTGCAAGTTTTATATGACCAATGTGAATTGGATCAAATGAACCACCATATATACCTATTTTCATAATTTACCTCTTAAAGACACCTACTTCAATTGAATCAGATTGTCCCCTTCTTTTTTTAATTCGTTCGATGTTATAGTCCGCCAAAGTTTTTAAACTCTTCATTTTCATTTTTGTATTCACTTTATTAATAATTTGATCTACAATGTAGTTAGATTTACATGCTTTTGGTGTTTCTAAAATACTTAAACTACGGTAGTTTTCAAAGGAATTGATTAAGTTTGATACACGGATGCTGATTCCGATGATTTTGGTATCTAAAAAATTATCATAAAAAAGTTGCTTACAATATTTAATAATTTCATCTGCTTCATTGATAAATTTTTCAACTACCATATGTTTTGCGATTCAACCATCACTAAATGTTCGTACACCAAAGCTAATTTGATTACCTAGTTTATATAATTTTTGCAACCTTCTTGATACTTTTTGTGCTTGTATTGCTATATTTTGCAAAATATCTTCAGTGTTTATGTCTTTTTTGTTAAAGGTGATATCGTGACTAATCCCTTTGACTTCAGGAATTTCATCACTAACATCTGAATCAGCAAAATAATTTAAAGCATCTATGAATTTAAATCCGGATGTTTTAAAAATTGATGTCAGTCTTATATCATTATAAGTTAATGTTGCTAAATCCCCAATGGTATTTATTTCAAGGTTTTTAAAGTGATCACCAAGTTTTTCTCCGATACCGTGAAATTTAGTAATCGGTAGACTAAAGAAGCGTTCTTGATAGTTTTTGCTATTAGTTACAGCAATTCCTTTTGGTTTAAATAAATTAGTTGTCATTTTCGCATAAAACTTAGTTTTAGAAATTCCAATACTAATAGGGATTTTAAAGTTGTTTTCGATATCATCTTGCAATCTTTTAGCAAGTTGTAAAGCTTTTTCATCGCTATCAATGCTGCTATGAACTTGGATGTAGCATTCGTCAATTGACCCGATTTCAAATTTATCAGCATAGAACTTTTTAATATATCTAAAAATCGCATTTGAAGTTGCAATATATAAATCAAAACGAGGTTGTTCAATGATTGCTTTTGGTTCTTTTTTTAATATTTCTGATATTTTTGCCCCCGCTTTGATACCAAGTTGTCTAAGTTCATAACTCACTGAAACAGCAACTGAATGGATTCCTTTATTTGCAATCGCTACTGGTTTATTAAGCAAATTAGGTTTTAAAGTTCTAATAGCAGAAACAAAATATGAATCAAAATCAATGTGAAAAATATAAGGTCTAGACATCTTTAAATGCTTTAGTTATCATTAAGGTGCAATGAATGCGATTTGGTTGACTTTTGATGTTATAAAAAACTCATAAATCACCTAATAAATCCATATGTTCATCACTGATATTTTCACCATTAACAAATTTGGTGAAAATATCTACTAGTAAGTCGATTTGTTCTTTTGTTTTGCCTTTAACAGCATCTAAAAACATATCAGCACCTGCTAAAAAAGGTGCACATCCGTGCCCATCAAAACTTGCATCTATTAGGATGTTTTGATCCCATTTTAAATCAACTAATAACTTATCCGAACAACTAGTGCTATAAAAAACATTTGATGTATCAAGTTTTGTTTTATTCTTTGGTTTAAGATAGTGATTCATTATCGTTTCGCGTGCTATATTCGGATTAAAATGCATAAAAATCACCTCCATTTGCTAAAGCATCAATTAATTTATCAATATCTGAATAATTATTATAAATACCTAAAGAAATTCTTAAAAACGAGTGTTCTTTGATGATATTTCTTATATAAGGAGCACAAAAGATTCCAGCAATTGTATAAATATTTTTGCTTCCCAAATATCCTGCAACATCTTGTGCATTAATTCCTTTAACATTAATTAATGCGATAAAATCACCTGGTTTACTTGAAACAGTTATATTAGGTAAATTCATCAGTTTTCTATGTAAATAAAAAGATAGATCTTTTAAAATTTCTTGAGTTTTTTGATAACCTACTTTGTCAAAAAACTCAAGTGCTTTATCAAACATAAAAAAACCTGCAATATCAGGGGTTCCTGGTTCAAATGCATTGATGGTATCTTTTAAAACCCATGATGCATCTTTATGAACTTCTGTAACACTACCACCACCAAATTTTACTGGTTTTAACTTCTTTAAAAGTGTTTCCTTAATCGCTAAAACCCCCATACCGGTAGGACCATAAAACTTATTTGTGCTAAAAACAATGATATCTGAATCGTTTAATGAAACTTTTTGATGACTAATTGATTGTGCAGCATCGTTAAAGACATAAATATTCTTTGAATGTGCTATTTGTGATATTTTTTTGATATCAAAATTTTGATTAAATGTGTTATTTTCTTGAGCGAATGCTAGAATTTTAACATTTTTAAAGGTTTGCAAATCTTCAAGTAAATTATTACTAATATGGATTTTGCATCCTATTTTTTTTGACATTTCAATTCACGGAATAAGGTTTGAAGAATGATTAAAAGCATTTAATAAAATTACATCATTTGGTTTTAATATATGCGAAAACATATTCACAAATAAATTAATAGATTCAGTTGTTCCACTGGTAAAGATTATTTCATGATCCTTACTATCAATTAGTTTCGCCACTTTATTTCTAACAGATGCAATTTTTGAATTCACTAAATTTCCAAGTGGTGTGTCAGCTGTTCTTGAAGAAATTGAGATATTTTTATAATAGTTATAAATTGCATTTGTTGCAGAAATCGGTTTTAAAACCAATGCAGCACTGTCAAAATAAGTAATTTTATTAAGGATTGGGAATTGCTTACGAATCCAGTCATTCATTATAACAACCTCCTTAATATCTTAATCAAAAATATATTATAGTTAGGTATTTTTTTAAATTCATCTAAAAAATCATAGTAATAACTGCGTTTTTTATTATTAAAAGTTATCTCATTTTGAATTTCATCAAAAAACGGACATGTTTTAATAAATTTATGATTTTTGTTTTTATAAATAAGTTGTAAAAACATATAGATAAAAAAGTTTTTAAGCATTAATTTATTTGTGTTTTTAACTATAAAACCTTGTAAAAAGTTATTTATAGTTGCATTAAAACCATTAAAATTATTTTTAATTTCAATTCATTGTATTTTCGATAAATCATATTTTTCAATAACATCTAAATCAATAAAAGTTTTGAATATAAAGTTAAATAAACTTTGATGCTTTAAAAAAATATATTTTAATAAAGTTTCATTAGTTTGCATTTCTGCTTTCAGAATCGAGTACAATGACCGCTTTATAAAAATTCTCTAAAATAGCATTGACAAATTGATATAAAAGTTCGTCATTAGAGGTTTTGTATGACTTAGATGGCTGTCCAAAATATTCTTTAGTAATAATCACGGCTTCATTTATTACAATTTTTGGTTGTATAGAATAAAGTTCTACACACGCATTTATTAATATTGCACGAATAAGTGGACTAAGTCGTTGTCACGGTCAATCCTCGTTTAATAACTTCTGCAGTATTTTTTTAACAAAAACAACTGAATTTTTGACCTTGATAAAGAAAAGTTTTTGTTCAAAATTTATTTGAAATTCATTAATAATAGCTTCAAGGTTATAAGTAATATCAAGTAATTCATGTTTATAAATAATTTCGATGTTTTTTATTCTTAATGCATGCCTAGAAATATTTTTTACTGCCATCTTTACCTCGGATGATTTTATTTTGCTATTATATCATAATTTACTTGATTTTTGGTATAAAAGGATGAAAACAAGCACCTTATG
>NZ_JBTHHK010000014.1:0-24621 GCF_054353875.1 Mycoplasma sp. 4013
ATTTTATACTCATATGACACTCCTTCGATTGACACGTATATATATATATATATATATGAAATATATGCATACATATCTACTTAAAATGTCTTCTATACTGTTATTATAGTATTTTTACTAAAAATAAAAGATTTTTTTCTTTAAAAAGTTTTTACTTTTATTTTCTAATGCAAAATTATATTATTTTTTCATTTTATAAAAGAAATTCATAAAATTTTTTTTATAGCAGTATTTTATAGTAAATTATAATTTTGTATAATTAATTTATGAATAAACCTAAAATTATTTTTATTGACTTAGATGGAACAGCAATTGATGGTCCTGGAGAAAAGTTTTGACAAAAAGAAGTAACCGAATTTACTAAGGAAATAGTTAAAAAAGTTCAAAATTTTATTCCTATTGTAGTTTCAACAGGACGTGGGGTTAATCCTAAAACTCTTGCTATTGTTCAAAGTTTAGGTTCAAGCTCTTATATTGCTTGAAATGGTGCTCAAACAGTTATAAATGGACAAGTTGTCCATTCAGTTGTTATTCCAAAAGATATTGCTAATGAATTATTTGATGAAATAAAGAAAAATAAATGCTTTGTTGTTTATGATTCTAATCCAAGAGAACATGCATATACCAAAAACTGATTTTATCGTCTAGTAATGGGTTTTGGTAAAAAAACAGCAAAAAAATATTCACAATATAATAAAGATTTCGAACCTGCTAAAGCATTAATTTGAAGTCCTTCAAAAAATAAAATTTTAAGATTAGCTGAAAAATGAAGCGAAAAATTTGATGGAAAATTAAATGTTTCATTATCTGGAAGTAACAATATTATCGAAATAACAAATGTAGGTATTTCTAAGGGTGCAGAAGAGGCAAGATTATGTGAATTATGGGGAATTGATCCAAAAGAAGCAATGCATATCGGTGATTCAATGAATGATGCATCTGCTAAAGAACATATTGGTAAATTAGTTGCTATGGCTAATGCTGTTCCTGAATTAAAAGAAATTGCTGATCAAGTTACAAAATTTCCTTGTTCTGAATCTGGATTAGCTCGTTATATAGAGCAATTTATAAAATAAGCAGATTTTATCTGCCTATTTTAATGTCTTTTGAATTTGTTTATAAATATCAGAATTAGTTGTATCTGAAATCTGTGCAAGAACTTCATTAAGTAGTTTTGCTTCTTTTCTGGAAATATCAGGAACTATAAAACTTAAAATAACAATTAAATTACCAACTCCATATTTGTTTTTAACGCCCTTACCTGGAATTCTAATTTCTTGACCAGATACATAACTTCTTTTTAATGTATAACTTACATCGCCATAAGGTGTAGGAATAATAACATCTCTTTCTGCTAGCACATCGAAAACTGATACTGGATAATTTAAATATAAATCATTATCTTTGCGTTTAAAATGTTTATGTGGTTTAATACGTATTTGAATATACATATCTCCTGATGATCCACCATTAATTCCTGGTTCACCATAACCATCGAGTCTTAATTCTCTACCATCATCTATTCCTTGTGGGATTTGTAAGTTAACAGTTTTAAGTTGTCTTTCATATTTGTTACCACGACATACACTACATTTTTTAACTATTCTTTTACCAACTCCACCACAAGTTCCACAAACAACATGCTGTTGCATTTGTCCAAAGATACCACGTGCCACTTTGGTTACATGACCACTACCTCTACATGTTGAACAAGTTTGGATATCAGATGCACTTTCAGCTCCACTTCCACCGCAATGTAAACATGTTTCATTTTTATACATCTTTTGTTTAATATTTTCACCCATTAAAGATTGCATAAAAGTAATTTCCATTGTTGCATGGATATCTTGACCCTTTCGTGGTTGATTGCTTGTTTTGCGAGAACCACCACCAAAACCTGAAAATATTGATTCAAAAATATCACCAAACCCTTCGAAACTACTTGCAAAATCCGAATAATTTGCTCCATTTGCATATTGTCCATTTGCTCCAGCATGTCCAAATTGATCATATGCACTACGTTTTTTAGAATCTGAAAGCACTTCATATGCTTCATTTATTTCCTGCATCTTTGTATGACTATCTGCATCAGTTGATTTATCTGGGTGATATTTTTTAGCTAACGAACGATAAGCTGATTTAATCTCTTGCTCGCTTGCTGTTTTACTTACTCCTAAAACTTCATAATAATCTCTCTTTGTACTCATAGTATTTAAATTTTAGCACATTTTTTGTTTATTTGCTAATTTTTTAATTTTTTATTCTTCTAATTTAATAAGATACTTTTTAATCTCACTATCACTTTTATCACTATATTTTAATAATAAAAGTATTTCTTTTTCATTTATTTGTTCATAATTAAAATCAATTTGCCCTTTTTCCTTAGCAAACCTACGGATAATATCTTTGATTATTTCTTCAACTATTTTTTTATCTAAAATATAATTACCATACTCGTCTTCTTGAACATATTTAGCAAAATACCTAGGTTCTAGAATTGGAAAAGATGTTGCTATCTCTTTCTCTTTAATAGGAACCGTATCTTCTTTATTAGTATTCTCTTCTTTAACTTCTTCTTTTTTATTTACTACTGTGTATATTCCATAACCAACTCCTGCAATCGAAAAGCCTACTAATATAGATATTGTGAATTTATAAATCTTCTTCATTTTTCTTTCTTTTAATTCACTGATTAAGTTTAAAAGTATTTATGTCATAGAGTTTCTCAATTAAAACAGAGTATTTAAAAATTTGTTTTTTAAATTCTTCTGAATTATTTATCGGCAATTCTTGAATAATTAATGAATTCGCTTTACTTGGTTTGCTCAATGCTTTAAAGTTTTGTTTGCGGTTGATTATAAACTTTGCATAATTTGTTTCAATGTAAAACTTAGAATTCAACTCACCTGAAAAGTTTTTATTTACTACAACTGAATTATCAATTTTTTGAATCAATTTTGCATCTTCTGCCTTTGCAGATGTAACAAAATCAAAATTGTAGCTTATCTTATTAATTCCTGCTACTTTTTTATCTGCTAATTCTATCTTTTGCTCTTTTTTATCTTTATCAAAACTTGCTGCATAATTACTTTTTATTACATTAAAAGACGTGGAGTTTGGTAGATATTTTTCTATTTTTTCATCATATGATTTATCGCGATAAACATATAATTTTAAAGGTGTTGTCACACCTTTTGATGTATTTAAATCATCAAAAGTTAAAAAGACATTCCAATACCTTTTGCTAATCTCTAACTTTTTATTATGAATACGATAAGTAATAGAATAAGGGATTAAAAGTTTTGCTAAATTTTCTTTTATGATTAAATTATCAACATAATTTTTAATATGATTTTCTTGGATTTTGATTTTTCTTAAAGGTTTATCATCATCGGTTGCTAAAACTATCGAAATTTGCTTGTTCTCATTAGTTAAATCATAAATTAAACCAAATCTTTGCAAACTTGCATCAAAGATATCGTGATCTTTATTACCATAAAAAATATGCACTTTGTATTTATGAAGATTTTCAACTGCATTTGCACCATTTAAAGTTCGAAACAAAATTACAGTTTTCTTTGCACCTAAATTTCTTATAATTTCTATTTCAAAATTTCTGTTAAATGTTTTTACAACTTGATTATCTTCAATATTATATGTAACATTTTCAACAATTAACTCACTGCTTCGCTGGACATCATCATAATTATAATAATAAGGAATCATAAAAGTAACCTACAAACTGATTAATTGCATCTTTTTTATACTTATAAAAGGTTGTTTTAGAAAAGTGTTCTTCATATCAAGTTGTTTTACTCCTAGTTGCACGATCTAAATAGCATTTTTCAATAATCCAAGCATTTCGTGGTGTAAGATAATTTAAAATTGTGTGAATAATATCATTTTTATCATTTAGTTTTCTTTCAAAATTTTTTAATTCAGCAATCCTATTTTCTTCTGTCTCTAAGGTATTAAAACGAATCCTAATCAATTTCTTACGAATATGATCTAAATATTTTTCATATGAATCAAATAAGGATTTCATAATTTTTAGTTTAAAATTATAGTTGTTTTTGTTCTTTAATAATGTGTCTTTTTTTAAGTCAATTTTAAATACAAATTGATCATCTACGTACGGTTTTATTTCTGCCATAGTTTTCCTTTTTCTGAGGTTTCCCCTTTTAATTTATAACATTTATAAATATAAAATTATGGAAATTATTACAGACGAACTAAATACGGACTAATACGGGAATTTTTAATTGAAATTCCACATTTTTTTTACATAAATATATAATTTTATATAATAAGAAAATGAACGAAAATATAGCAGCAATTAGTAGTGGTTCACGAATAAATCAACCGATTTCTATTGTTCGTGTAGCAGGTCCAGATGCCGTTAAGATAGTTAAAAAAATTTTTAATGGTAAGGTTGGAGATGATCATCAAATTACATATGGTCATATTTTTGATAACGATATTTTAGTTGATGAAGTCTTGATAATGTGGTTTGTCGGTAAAGAATCGAAAGGAAAAATAATTTATAACAATTATGTTGGTGAACCCTTGATTGAAATTAATTGTCACGGTGGAATTGTAGTAACAAATAAGGTATTAGAACTACTTTTAGCAAATGGTTGCAGATTAGCAGAAAAAGGTGAATTTACCCGTAGAGCATTTTTAAACGGTAAAATGGATTTAGTTAAAGCAGAGGCGATACATGATTTAATTATGTCACAAACTACTTCACAAGCATTTGCAAGTGTAAATAAATTTAACGGTAAAGCATCACAACTGATTGATGAATTTTCTAATGATTTAGCTTTATTAATTGGTATTTGTGAAGTAAATATTGATTATCCTGAATATGAAGATGTTGAAAAAGTTTCTACTCCTTTGATGCTTGAAAAAGTTGAAAATTTAATTACAAAACTTGAGCAAATTGTAAAAGTTTCTGAAGATAGTAGATACATTTTTGACGGAGTTCATGTTGCTCTTTTAGGTAAACCTAATGTTGGTAAAAGCAGCATTTTAAATACATTATTAAGCGAAGAAAAAGCAATTGTAACTGATATTGCAGGAACCACCAGGGATTTAGTTGAAGCAAGTTATCAAATTAATGGGATTTTATTTAAACTTATTGATACAGCAGGATTAAGAAAAACAACAGAAGTAATTGAACAAATTGGGATAAAAAAATCACTTGAGCAAATTCAAAAAGCTGATTTAGTGGTTCACATCCTTGATCCAAGTCAAAAAGAAGATGAATTTGATGAAATGATTTTTAAAGAGAGTCAAAAACTAGGGAAATTTTATATAAAAGTTCAAAATAAATCGGATTTGGTTAATAATAAAAATACTAACATTGTTAATGTTTCTGCTTTGAATAATGACATCAAAGAGCTTGAAGAAGCAATGGTTAAGAACTTTGCAGATATTAACATTTTTGATGAAAGAATTTTTAATAACACTCGTCAATTATCACTAATAAAATCTGCACTAAATTCAATCAAGGAAGCAAGAAAATCCTTACAAAACGATCAAACTTATGATGTGATTATTATTGATTTATATAATGCTTGAGATGAGTTGCAAAATATCAAAGGAAACGCTAATCGCGAAGACCTTTTAGATGTGATGTTTGCAAACTTTTGTTTAGGAAAATAATGTCAAATAAAAAAAACAAATTTATCGACGCTCATTGTCATTTGTTTACAGAGTATTATAAAAAAGAAGAGATTGAAAATATTGTTGCTGACATTAACAGCAACAATATTGAATTTATAATTAATAACGGGGGTTCTCACAAAAACAATCTTGAATGTATCGATCTTGCTTTGAAATATCATTTTATAAAAGCTTGCATCGGTATCCACCCCGAATCTGGTGAAGGTGAAAATGACTATCTGCAAGTTGAAAAACTTCTAAATGAACATCAAAATTTAATTGTAGGAATCGGTGAAATAGGTTTAGATTATTATTATGAAGATGGTTTATCAAAAGAAAAACAATTGCTTAGTTTTGAAAATCAAATAAAATTAGCAAATAAATATAATCTTCCTGCTGTTATTCATATCCGTGATAAAGAAAATGTATATCAAGCTTACCGAGATGTCTATGAGATATTAAAAAAATATCCAAATTTAAAATGTATGTTACATACTTTTGCAGGAGATTTATATTGAGCAAAGAAATTTATGGAGTTTAAGAATCTTTACTTTTCTTTTAGTGGTGTAATAACTTTTGGTTCTGCTGATAAAACCAGAGATGTTATTAAAATGCTTCCACTTGATCGAATTTTAATTGAAACTGATTCTCCTTATTTAAGGGTACATCCATATCGTAACCGAATAAATGAGCCTAATACAGTTGTTTATGTTACTTATTATCTTGCAGGTTTAAAATCATTCGGAATGGATAAGCTTGTAGATCGAATTAATCGAAATTTAAGGAAGTTATTTAACTTATAATGAAAAATGCGGTATATGCTAAAAAGAAGTTTGGACAAAACTTCTTAATTGATAAAAATATTATTAATAAAATTATTATTCTTGTTGAAGCATCCGATTATATTGTTGAAATAGGTCCAGGTAGAGGTGCATTAACATCTCAACTTATTAAAATTGCTAAATCTGTATCTGCATACGAAATTGATCCGGATATGGTAATTTTTTTGAAAGAAAATATCAATACAGAAAACTTATTTATCTACCAGAAAGACTTTTTGAAAGCCGATTTATCAAATCTACCTAAAAGCATTATTGTTGCAAATATTCCTTACTATATCACAACTGATATTCTTTTTAAAATTTTTGAACATCGAGATAAATTTTCAAAGGTGATTTTGATGGTGCAAAAAGAAGTAGCTCAGCGTATTGTTGCAAATTATAAAAGTAAAGAATATTCCAAACTTTCTCTTTCATGTCAATTTTTAGCAAATGTAAAAATAGAATTTGTGGTTTCTGCTTCTTGTTTTTCCCCTGCTCCAAAAGTAGATTCAGCAATTATTTCCTTAGAATTTAAAGATAATATTGATAACTACACCTGAAATATGTATAAAGAATTTTTTAAACTGTGCTTTATAAACCGTCGTAAGAAGCTTATAAGTGCATTAAAAAGTGTTTATTCGATGTCTGATATACAATTTGCTTATAACTGTCTTAAAATGCACGAAAACATACGAATCCAAGAGATTCCAATAGAACAAGTGATTTTACTATATCAATATTTAAATAAACGAATATAAAAATCTGGCCTAAGCCAGATGTTTTATTTGCATTTTTCTAAAAAACTTTTAACTTTTGTTAATATGTTTTCACTTGTAAACCCATTGAGATGATATACAAAGTCTCCAGGTGCTGAGTGACCAAAATCTTTGGCAAAATGTCCATCGAATTTTTGATATAAAGCTAATTTATATCAAAGTGGATCATTTGATGCTTCAACTGCAAAGTTAGGAAGTTTATCTAACCCAAGTTTTGAAATTAATTCACTGTCATCTAGCAATAACTGTAATGATGGAACTGAAATCACATTAGCAACAATATCACTTCTTTTTAGTTCTTCTGCTGCTTTATATACTAATTCAACTTCTGAACCTGATGCAAGTAAATTTACAACAGCTGATTTATTTTGTGAAATAAAGTAGGCAGGTTTAAATGTTTCTTTTTGTAAATTAAATGACTTCATTGGTTGACGGGTTGCAATAATTGCTGATGGTGTAGATTTTGAATTCAATGCATATTTAAATGAATTCAACATCTCATTTTCATCACAAGGACGAAATACTAGATAGTTCGGAATACTTCTTAAGGTTGCAAGTTGTTCAACCGGTTGGTGGGTTGGTCCATCTCCCCCAACTTGATATGAATCGTGACTAAATACAGCGATGTTTGGCAGTTGCATAATCGATGATAATCTCAATGCTGCCTTTCCATAATCGGCAAAAACTAAGAATGTTGCCCCAAATGTTGGCATTCCAGAATGTAATGCAATCCCGTTGTTAATTGCAAACATTGCAAACTCTCTAATTCCGTATTTTACATTACGATCACTGTTAAATCCTACTTTTGTAGCCCCTCTTAAGTCAGCAGAACCTCCTAAGAAGTTTTTGTGATTTTTATCCAAATAAATCATAATTTCATCAACATAGTTTCTTGATGCTTGACTAGTTTGCTTAAATTGAAAATCTTTGAAATCAAAATGTTTTTCTTTGTTAATAAGTTGTTTTAATTCGGCTGCTAATTCAGGAAATTCAGTTTGATAAGCTTCTAATTTCTTCTCTCATCTTGAATAAAATCCGTGTTTGGTTTTTAATAATTTTGAGCCAAATTGATATGCATTTGGATCATATTCAAACGGATTAGTGTAAGATAAACCTAAATTTTGTTTATATTCTACTGTCGCTTTTTCATCTAAAATTCCATTATGTCCTTTAGGTGAATTTGCAACCTTAGTTCCGAAAGCAATTGTAGTAGGAACCTGGATGTAACTTGGACGTGTGCTTTTTTTAGCATGTTCTAATGCAGTTAAAATTGTAGCAGGATTATTGTTTTTTAAAATTTGCACATTGAAATTTAATGCTTTGAAATATTTTTCAAAATTGATATTATTTACTTCTTCAGAAGCTGTATCAATTTGCATATTATTATAATCATGCACTAAAATCAATGAATCGAGTTTATTGGTTCCAGCAAAGGCACATGCCTCAAGAGCGACTCCTTCTTGAAAGTCTCCATCTCCACAAAGAGCAATAACATTATGATTAATAATGCGATGTCCTTCACGGTTGAAACGATTTGATAAATGTTTATTTGATAAAGCCATACCAACAGCCATACCAACCCCTTGCCCTAATGGTCCAGTTGATGCATCAATATAATCCAGTTTTTCAATTTCTGGATGTGATGGTGTTTTAGAATCATACATTTTATGTTGTTTGATATCTTCTAAGTTAAGTAATCCCATCAAATGATATAACGAATAAAGTCCCATTGAACCATGTCCTGCTGATAAAACAAAACGGTCACGGTTAAATCAATGTGGATGTTCTGGTGAGAATTTTAAGCTTTCTCCAACAATGGCATAAAATATTTCTGAAGCACCAAGTGCCATTCCGATATGTCCTTGTTTTGCGTGATTAATTCCATCTATTGCTACAGCACGCATGTTAGCAATGAAATCTTTATGGGTAAAGTTTTTTTTATGCATTTTGTAGTTGATCCTTCTTTCTTTTGTCAAAAACAAATCTTTTGATAAGTCCATCTGTGACTAAAGCAAGATAACCAGCAATAATTACTCCAAAAGCTACGAATTTACCAACTTTTGGTATTAAACCAAGGATACCAGGAATAAATCCAATAAAGTAATCAGTATCTCCTCAGTTAAGTGATGTTATAGAAATATTTTTAGATGTTTTTTCAATTAGCACCCCTAGTTCATTGGTTGCTGTTGGAGCTCAATTTCCTGCTACAAAGATTACAGGAATGAATGTGATAATTAAACCTACCACAAATGGTCCAACAATTGCACCAATGATACCACCTTTGATATTTCCAAACACCCCCGATGTTGCACCTAAGAAAAAGTGTGGAACTAGTCCTGGTAGTACAACTGCAGGTATTAATGCCGCTTTACCAAGTCCAATTGTGATGAACATTCCTATTATACCAGCAATAAACGAAGAGATAAACCCAATTATTACAGCATTTGGTGCATATGGAAATACAACCGGACAATCCACGGCGGCTTTAGAATTTTTAATTAATTTGTCGCTAAATCCTTTATACATCGGAACTAGTTCGCCAACAAATAATCTTACACCTGCTAAAATTATTTCTACCCCTGCTGTAAAGGTAAACGCTTGCACGAACATTGTAATAACTCAGTTTCCTGATGCTAAAACTTCATATGCAGCAGGTGCATTTTTAGCGTTAATTTTACCTATTTCATATAGGATACCACCTGGTAAAAAGGCAGCTAAATAGAAAACAAATACAGTTATGGAAATAGAAACTAAAGTATTTCTAAAGAAAAATAATGATTGGGGAAATTTAATTTCTTCAGTTGATAAAACTTTTCCTTTCTTTAACTTATTAATTCCTTCTCCAATTAAACCTGATAATGCATATCCGAATCCACCAGTATGTCCTAGTGCAATTTCGTTGCTTCCAATAATTTGTTTCATATATCTTTGTTGGACTGCAGGAGAAAGCACCATATAAATTGCCATCAAAGCGGATGATGTAAATAAAGCAAGAGCAAAGTCGCCTGGTTTATGTTCAAAATCAAATCCAATGACATACATGACTGCTGCTAACATTAATGAACTGTAATAAAGCACATGTCCAGATAAATAAACATATTTAAATCTTGATGTAAGTGCTAAAACAATATTTAACAGCATCGCTACCAGCATTACAATTGAACCTAAGGTAGCAATTGATGGTAATGCTTGAGCAAGTGCTCCTGCAAATGCATCATTGTTTGGAATAATTCCATTTAATCCATAAACTGATTCAAAAACAGGTTGAAACTTATTAAGTGAACCAACAAGTACACCTGCTCCACCACCTAGGATTAAAAATCCAACAATGACTTTAAATGTAGAAATTATTACTTGGGATGCCTTCTTACGTAGCACCAAAGCACCTATCATTGTAAAAATTCCAACTAATAGGGCAGGTGTACCAACAAATGCCTTTAAAAATCCAAGCAATCATAATAAAAATGCCATACATCCTTTCTAAACTAAGTTTAATAATGCTTTTAACTTAGTTTCTAATTCAGTTTTTGATAATATGTTAGTTAAAACAACCATTTTTTCTTTCGGAAAATCTAGTGCTGGTGCAACATCTGCTCCAACTACAACATAATCTACACCATTTTTGCTAAATGATGAAATATTAGTGTGTTCAACACTGTCATATTCAACACCTAATGAATCTAAAACTGATTTAACATTCATCTCTAATAGTAGCGATGAACCCAAACCAGAACCACATACACATCTAAAATTCATATTTACTCCTTGTTAATAAATTTATAAATTCACTTTTATCACTTACTGCTAGTGCTTTTGATTTGAAATCTACATCCATAAAGTATTGTGCAAACTGTGAAATCAACAGAAAATGAGAATCATTATCTGGAGCAGATAATGTGATAATTATTTTTGCAGCTTTTTCTTTTTGGCCATTAAAAACTATTTCTTTATCCAAAATTAATGTTGATGTTGCTGGTTCAATGCAGTGTTCTCCTGCTGGTGCATGCACTAAAGCAATACCTTTTTCTAAGACATAATATGCCCCATATTTTGTTGTTGATTCTAAAATCATTTCTTCAAGTTTTCAAGTTGCTTTTTTATTTTCAACTAGCATTTTTACACCGATATGGATTGCTTGTTTTCAGTCTGTTATATCTTTTCGAAACTCTAGCATACTTAAATCAAATAATTTCATCTTTTCTCCTATTTAAATTTTATAAATGCGACAGTAATAAACAAAACAAACAACAAAATAAGCATTATGATAAAAGTTAAGAAAATTATTTTTCCGCCTTTGGTGGTTGTTTTGTGCTTATATTCCTTTGGTACTGGTAAACTTTTAATATAAAAGAATTTATTTGGATTCTTAGCAATTATTAATGATTCATTTTCTTTTTGCTTATATAATTTTTTTAGTTGTTCATCATTTAATGATTTTAAATACTCCAAATCCATTTCATATTTATAAATAAGATGTTCAATAATTTTCTCTTTATTCATCATTTACCCAATGCTTAAATTTATAAACAATTTCACTAATAAATTTGATATAAAAATTACTATATTTGCTTAGGATAAATAATTTTTTATACTTTAAATAACTCAATATCAATACAAGATGTTGGTTATAAAAATTTTCTATAAAATAATTTTTTGTAAGTATATAAATTTGTTTAGATAATTTATAATTAACTGCAAAATCTATTGTTATTACAATCATTATAAAAGACAAAATCATAATAAAAGCAATTCAAAAGTTCATCATTAAAACTATTCATAAAACAGTTGTTAATATAAATACAAATCACTTTAAAATTTCTTGGTTTATATTTCATTTAGCACTTGTTTGTTTTGTTTTATAATAAAAATAAACTAAGTTTACTAAAGCATATATATTTGAATCAAGATAATCCTTATCAAGATATAAAATTGATTTTTTAATATCCAATGATGTTTTAAAATAAGAAGTTTTTAAACTGATAGCAAAAGATTTATGATGTCTTGCTTCAACATCTTGCTTTAACTTAACCAAAAACCTATCATTAATATTCAACCCAACTCTTTGATATTTAATTTTTAAATTAAACGAATAAACAAAATGAATAAATAGTTGAATGAGTAAAATTATTATTAAAACGAATGCACCGAAGATGTTAAATTGCATTATTGCTATTTTTAAATAAGTTTCTTTTTAATAACATCTCAACAACTTTTTCTGCATTTAAATTCTTTTTTGATAACTGTGAAATTTCTTTTGAAAGGGAGTTTATATTTAAGGTACGATATGGACTATTATTATCGATTAATTCAAATGATATATTTTCATCTATGAGTATTATTATTTCAAAAAAGTCTTTAAATTTATGTTTCATTCATTTATTAATTTCATTTAATCAACTCATTTTAAGGTTTTCTTTATATTTACTTTTTTTATTTGCTTGCAGCAAGATTCCGTTTGAATCTATCTTTATTTTTTCAAAATTTGAACTTGTTTTAATGTTGCTAATAACAAAAATTTTTTCTTGTGTTATTACAACACCACTTAATATTGAAAATCCTTTTTTAGCAAAAGAGTTTTTTATTAAAATATTGGTTAAAACACTTGATTGAGTAAGGTTTTTTAAGATTAATAACTTATCTACTGTTGCTTTTGATGTGTATCCTATATTGTTATTGATATTTTTAGCATCCTTATTGTTTGCTTTCAATCAAATTCTTCAGATAATAACACCTATTAAAATAAATCCTAATAAAGTTGATAAAACTATAATAATAATGGTTTGAAAGGTCATTAAAAATTATCCTTTCATCAATTACAAAAATCTTTTCCATCTGCAAATGAGTATATGATAGATCCACCAATCGCTACATCTATATTATGCAAACTAAATAAATATGAATTTTCTTTTCTTAAACCACCATCGCTATATATTTTGATGTTCGAGTTGATATTTTTGATAGTTTTTGTTTTATCAAGAAGTTTAGGACTTAACTTTTTTCCTGTTCCTACTATAACATCAATTGTCATTAAAAGTATTTTTTGTGAATTTATAATAATATTTTTATAGTTTATTGGATCATCATTTGCTTGTAGCATAATCCCAAAATCTATATGTGGATAATTATTTTTGATTTTATAAAATTCTGTATTTACTTTTTCAGCAGGGATAAATATTGTTTTAAAACCTATATCAATTAGTTTTTTGATATGAATATATGGATTATTTAACATCAAATGCACATCAAAATGCACATTTTTATATCTATTAATTAAAAACTCTGCTTGATCAAATGTAACCCCAAAATTACTTACATAAACCCCATCCATAAAATCAATATGAATGTGTTTCATACCATTTTTAACTAAACTATCAAGTTTTGATAACGAAATGTATGAATTAAGTGCAGCAACAGATTGTGAATATTTCATAAAATCTCCAATTACCCAGAAATAATTTTATGCTTCCTATATATATATATATATAGCGAATAAAGTTGTGTAATATAGGATATTGATGAATATTTTTTCATATTTTTGCCACATTATGATAATTTAATTGAACAAGTATAAAAAAATAGTTTATAAGTATATATTTTAAAAATGGTAAACTAGTCACTCATAAGCAAATATAACATTCAAGCTACAATATTTTTAACTAAATTAATGCATTAAATATTTCTAAATCAACCAAAATACATCTAATCAATAAATTAAAAATTTATATTAGATATTCATATATAATTTTATAAGGAGAATAATGAAAGATATATATTCGATCTTAATTTTGTTATTAATAGTTGTTTTTTCCTTTAAATTCATAAAGGACACTTTCGATGTAAGAAAATATTATATAAATAATGTTATTTATAAAACTACTAAATCATGAATGTTATATAACTGAATAATCTTACTTTTTTTTGCTACCATAACTTTTATTTTTTTATTATTATTTTCTGCAAAAGTTATTTTAATAAAAAGTTACACTGAAAAACAACAAGAAGAAATCATTAACATAATTTGGTATAAAACTTGAATAATATGAGTATATATTGGTTTGTTTTTAATTTATCTATCATTAATTAGTTTTAATATATATTTTTATATTAAAACTAAAGTAAATATGCATATAAGTGATCAAGAATTTAGCAATTTTGATAAAAATCGCATAAACGATTTTTCTGTTGAAAATTCATATTTAATAAAGCGCAAAAAACAACGTAGTGGGGTTATCGAACAACAAATTCGTTTTCAAGACTACATTTCTGTTGCTAGATTAAATAGATGATTTGGTAAAAAATTATTTTATAAGTCAATTGTAAATCGATGTTTATATTTTTATTTAAGACAACCACAAAAACTGACTGCTAAAAGTCAGCAGTTTAAAGATACTAATGAAGCTTTATTAGTTTTAATTCACGCTGCTGTAAGATTTATAAATAACATATCAATTAAAAAAATAGGGATAAACGAATTATGAAACATTACTAAGAATTTAATTAACTAAATTGTATAAAAATAATATGCAAAAAGATTAATAATATTGAAATTTATTAAGCTTTTTTTGTTACTTTTATATATTATCAACATTTTTCGTTTATTATTTATTTAGATATTGCATAAAAGGAGTGTAAATATTAAAAAAACTAATTAAAATGAATTTAAATATTAAACCTTATATTTGCTATATCTAAGAATCAACTATTATTTTATTAGTAGTTGTTATTTATAATAAATTAAGGAGTTGTATTGAAAAAGAAAATTAAGATGCTAATAGGAACTTCATTATTTATTACATCAATAGTTCCAATGGTAATTACATCAAACATAAATAAGAATTTTAATCAGAAAATAACTATATCAGAGAACTGGTATGATAATTTTAAAGAATTTAAAATAGAAGTTAGAGATTCATTTTCTATCAATTGTCATTAACTAAAAAAAGGTTTAATGATAATAATTTTGAACTTAAAATTTTACTAAATCATCAATATAACCTAAATGATGACACACAGAACCCTAATATAGTTTTTTATAAGAGCAACGAATTTATTAATAATGTAAAAATTACCGGTAATTCATTTAAAAATTATCTAGTAAGTGAAGAATTACCAATTGTATGGTTTTATTTTAATAACGAAAAACAGAGAGAATTGTTTGTTAAGTCACTTAAAGAAGATGAAAATATAGCAAAAATTATTTTATATACAAATAATATGAAAATCCTCAAATCAACAGTAAACGATAATTTTCTTTCTGACCTTTATTTCGATAAATATACTGGATCATCTGGTGGTGGTTCAAGTAATACAAATTCGTATAATTTTTCAAAATATGATATATTAAACAAAAATGATATATTTAAAATCTTAAATTTTGAAAATGGATATAAAAAGAGTTTAACAGAGACAGATAATAACAGTTTAGATGTAGGAGTTTTAGAATTTGGTAGTGTTTTTGATAAATTTAAGACAGATAATTTTTTCGCAACTTCCGTAGAATTTCTAAATAATGATATAGATAACAAAAATAATACATGAGAGCATTCGTTAAAAGTATCATCAATTATTGGTGGTGAAGAAGGTTTTGATAAATCAGCAAAATTATATATTGCTTCATTCAACTCTAGAAATGGCAACTGACAAACTAAATTGGAAAAATTAATTAAATATTATGGTATTAGAATAATTAACCATAGCTATGGTATGGAAAAAGATTGATATAACAGATTTTATTCTGAAGAGAGTTTCTTGTTAGATTATTTATCGCGCAAGTATGGAGTGATTAATGTTATTTCTGCCGGAAACGAAAATATCGGTGATCAAAATTCTGGTTGAATCAATAATTATTCTCTTTCATACAATTCTATAACTGTCGGTGCCCTTGATAAAAACTATAAATTTCCAGTCAAAAACAACAAATTAGCATTATATTCAAATTATAAAACAGATAATGCTAATGGTGGTCCAGCAAAACCCCTAGTTGTTGCTCCAGGTTATTTTAATTTTAAAGATAGTGATGGTAGAGAAGGAACATCGTTTGCTGCTCCTGCAATAACCGGATTAATTTCAACATTATTAAAATTAAAACCTAATTTAAATAATGAATTTAGAATTCCAGTAATTAAAAGTATCCTAAGTGCAGCTGCTATTTCGATAAGCGACAAAGAACATACAAAAAACAAAAACGGATTTAGTGATAAATAGGGTGCAGGGATTCCAGATTTTAATAATATGTTAATTGCTGCTAAAAATATTGAAACTTTTTCTGCAACTGACTTTGGTTTTCTAGATTCTATAAATAAAGAAAGCAAACATTTTAATGCTTCAAAAGGTGATACCATAAAAGCAGCATTATCATGACTATTTAATGCTGGAATAACTTCATTATTCGGTCATTCTGGGTTTCCACTTATATATCCTAATGCTGATACAAGAACATATAACGGTCCTTTTAAAGAACATGCGAAAACACTAGAAAATAAAAATGAATTAACTAATGAGTTTTATGGTCCATTTTTATACAAACAACTAAAAAAATTCGGAATTTCACAATCTTATTCTGATAATTATAAAGGTTTTTCTGATTATAACTTATCACTTCAAGAATTTGTTGATGGTAAATGAATTACTATTGATACTTCTAATTCAAACGATTCAAATGATGAACTTATAGAATATAAAGTAAATCACGACGGAGTTTTTAGGTTATTAGTTACAGGTTTTTGAAGTTCTTTTTACAAATATTCAATAAAGGATTTAATAGCATTTACATATGTCATTCAAAAAGAAAATAATTAGATTTCTAATCACTTCATTGCCAATATACACTTCTGTGTCTTTTGCATGTGGATCTAAGGTTGAAGTTAATAAGGGATCGGAAAATAAACAAGAAACTTTACCTAAAATACAGTTAAGCGAACCTGAATATCTAGAAAGTATTAACTTAAAAACTCCTTTCTTTGTGAATCTTATTAAATTGAAGCAACAGCAACAGAGCATTATAACTTCTAATAGTGTTTTATTTGACCAATTTATATTACAACTTTTTAACAAACGAAATCGTAATGAAAAACGATTTAATTCTAATTTTAAATTTATAAAAGATGATTTTCTCCGTATTAAAACTGAGCAAGATTTTTATATGAATATCGTCTCCCTTATTAACAATTTGTATACTTATCTGGGTTTAAATAAAACTTTAACAGACAAGCAAATAGTAGAAATATTTGAAAATGATTTTTTAAATAACAAAAATATAAGTAATATTCTTAAAGATAACGATATTATAATAACTGAACAAAAAGATAATTGAAGTTCATTTGGATACGATTATATTCTTATAGATGAAGATAAATCAAATATAGATGTTGTTTATGCTCTAAAAGCAGAACCATATTATATAAATAATAGAGTATCATTAGTTTCAACTACCGATCTTAGACCAAACAGACATATATTTTCAGCATTTTTAGTACCCAAAGATAAGGAATTTGCTCTTTTAAAAACAGACAAAGAACAAAACGAAAAATTACTTTCTGCTTTATATAAAGAAGCAGATTTTATTTATATAAATAAAGAAGATAATATAGAGCATTTAATTACATCTGTAAGCAATAATCAATCTGAGATTTATAAAGAAATTAATTTTTTAGGTAAATTGACTAATGATACAATTTCAGACTGAGAATTGAATCAAGGTATCAAAATTATCACAAATATAGATGAATTTTATCAACTTATTATCACTCCTTTACAAATTCTTGCTGCGAAACAAAATTTTCTTATTACTCCCGATGAACTTACAACAAAATTTGAAAAAATATTTTTAAATAATCAAAAAATTATTGATATTTTAAAAAACAACAGACTTCTATTTTATACGCAATTATTCAGCACTCTTGGAGATTATTTTAAAACACCATCACATATACTAAAATTAAATAAAAATAATAACGAAAAATCTGTTTCCTTAGGTTTAATAAATGCATCGTTATTTAGTTATAATTTCACTATCAATCCAGATAAAATCGATAAGAATCAAAATCAAATTAAACTTTTTTATAATATTATCTTAATACCAAATGATTATAAGTTAAATATAAAAACTGTGTTAAGCTTTAAGGAAGCAAATGACTTTTTGGTTAGAGAGAACAAAACCATAAAAGTAATAAAAAAGTAAATTTTCTTATGTAGGACACCGAGGCCTACCTTAAACATAAACCATTATTAAAAACTAATTTACACAAAATTTTTATACTCAATTATTGAAGCTTCTTTTTCACAGATTTTGCACATTTTCTAAGTTTTTCACAAAATTTTTTTTGAAATTTCTCCCTTTTTTATGTAGAATAAGAATGTAAAAAATTAAAGAGAAATTTATTTCTTAATAAAACATAAAAGGAGCAATATGAAAAAGCAAATTAAAAAAATATTTTTATTTAGTAGTATTTTAACTACATCAGTTGCTAGTATAGCAACATTAATAACTACAAATATATTAAAAAATCAAGAAAAACCTTGATATTTAGGATATCAAAATAATAAATTAGAAGTTCGTATAAATAAAAACGGACAACTATTTAATTCTGTCAGGAATGTACCTGTAAACAATAATTATGAATTAAAACTTTTATTGAATTATGAAGCAAACAATTCAGTTATGGATGAAAACTGAACCATCCAAAAAAACAATGAATTCTTAGAAAACATTAAAAAATCAAATTTATATTTCAAAAGCTATCAAACAAGTTCAATGATGCCAATAGTTTGATTCTATTTTAATAATGAAAATCAAAGAAAAGAATTTCTCAAAAGTATTATAGATAAAAAAGAAATTTATAAAGGTATTGTATTTCCAAACGAAATACAAAATCTAGAATTATCTAAAAGCAACAGTTCAGATAAAGAAGAAGAAGAAATCGATTGAGATGTTTACTATAATCGCGATATTACAATAGATAATTCAAAAGACTTAGACATTGTAAACTTTAAAAAACAAATAGAAAGAGAAAATAGCAGATATTGAAATAAAAAAGGAAATGTTGGTGTTTTAGAAGTAATAGGAAGTATAGACGAAAGTAAGTTACAAAATTTTAATAGATTTGGTATCGAATTATATAATACTTCAAAATTTTCAAAAAGTCACCATGCAAACGAAGTTTCAAATATAACAACAGGAATGAAAGGTTATGATAGATACTCTAAACTTTTCTTTTCTACTCATATTAACGATTCAGAATGACAAAGCTCTATTGAATGAATGGTTAAAGAAAAAGGTGTAAGAGTTATAAATCATAGTTATGGTGAGAGAAAAGATAACAGACGTGTATCATATGACGAAAATAATTTATTTTTAGATTATATATCAAGAAAATATGGAGTTGTAAATATATTTTCTTCCGGGAATGGAAATGATGAAAGGGAAAAACAAAATGAATGAATTAATGGTGACACACTTTCTCTTAATAATATAGTAGTTGGTGCATTAGATTTTGATGAAATAGATCAAAAACCTACTGAATCAATAGCAAAATATTCTAATTATTTATTAAGAAGTGCTTATACATCACTTTCTAAACCTAATGTTGTTGCTCCAGGATATTTATATAAAAGATGGCATAAAAACAGTAAAGGTGAGTGAAATTATTTAGATACAAATGGGACAAGTTTTGCATCTCCTGTTGTTACAGGTTTAGTTTCAACATTATTAAGAGAAAAAGATTTTTTAAATAAAGACAAAATTAGATTACAAGCAATAAAAGCTATCATAGGTGCTTCATCAAGAGCTCCAAAAGTAAGTAATCTTAACTACAAAGAGAATGGGTATACTCAAAAGTATGGTTCCGGTATTATAGATTTTGAAAATATGCTTGAAGCGGCAGATAATTTAGTAACTAAAGAAGTTTCAAAATCTGATAATGATTTTGTTTTATGAACTAGTTCCTTTTATGTTCCAAAAGGTAAAAAAATTAAAGGAGCAAGTTCTTGATTGTTTAATGCTGGTTTATTAGAGACACCTGAAAATTCACCAAGTTACAATGCAAATGTAAATTGATGATGGTTTTTAGGACTTTTAGGTGGTGTTATAGCTAATTCAGTTGAAGGAGCAAGATTATCAAAAGAAAAAGCACAATGACTTGAAACACATATAGATGAAGAAAGACTTAATTTAATAACAGTAAATCAAAAACAGCAAGATAAGTTATTTTCTGATTATGATTTATATTTAGAAAAAAAAGATAGGGATGGTAATTGAAAAGTAGTTAAAAGTATTACATCAATTAATTCTAATGATGAAATCCTTGAATATATAACACCCGAATCAGGCATTTATCAATTAAAAGTTAAAAAATATTCAGATGTATTATTTAATAATTCAATTAATGATAGTTTAGCATTAACATATACAGTGCAGGAAAAATAGTATGAAGAATTTTATAAAAAAATGAGTTTTTCTTTTTTCTGCATTAACACCTTTAATTGTTGCTAGTTGTGGAAACACCGCAAATAACAAGGAATATTTTATTAAAAATTTCAAGGATTTTGATTGATATATCGAATACAATAAAAAGCAAAATTCTATTAAAAATATTGGAGAAAATTATTTTTCTTATATGTGAGAAAATAACAAAGAAAATAATGGTAAGTTTGAACCCTTGTTCAAAGATAAATATGTATTTATTAAATCAGTTGAAGAACTTAATCGATTATTTTTAGATAAATTTAATTTAAATTATGTTAAGAAATATTATCAAACATTTAAAGACAAAGTTGATTTTGACATTAACACTCTAACAACTGAAAAACTAAAACAAATGAACAAAGAAGAGTTTCAAAAGATTTATTTAAATAATGAAGATATTGATGAATTCTTTAAGACTAAAAATTTGTTAATGAATGAAGCTGGTAAAAATAATTTAGCAACATCACAATATAACTTAGTTCCAGATTACAAAAAAGACGATGCAACGAATTTAAAATTTTTATTTATTAATTTAGAGCAATTAGGTGCAAATTTTGATGATAAAAAAAGCACATATGAAGTACATATAACAATGAATGTAAAATATATTGATAAATCTAGAACCATTACTGTTATTAAAAATCCAAGTAATCATCAAATAAAAGACCTTTACCAATATTTTTATGAGACAATATCTTTAAAAACTAGTGATATATAATTTATACATATAAACTTTATAAATGCAGGAAGCTAGTAAAAATTACTAGTTTCCTGCATTTATATAACTTTGAACTATAACTATTAACATTTTTGACCACATCACTTGGTTAAACAAATTTTAATAATCAATTTGAGACGGTATTTGTTATAACTGTGTTAAATTTTAAAAAATTATGAAAAATCACAGTAGAGTTGAACAAGAAATGAAAGAAATTAAATCAAAAGCTAATGAATGAATTTTTTGTTGATTTACCAGAAAATGTTAAAAATATGTTTGTTTCTTATATTAGTTCGTGAAACAATAGTAAGGATATTAAGTTTGAAAAACCTAAATTCTGCACAAGTTGTGGTTCTGTTAATATTCATAAACACGGAGCAACTAATAATATGCCGCATTATAGAGGTTATGATTGCAAGAAAAAACTTAGCGATTTTGCACAGGAACAGTTTTTGAACATTTAGGAAAAACACGCAGAGCAAAATATCCTCTGTTTTTTGATTGTCATTTAAAGAAATTATCCCCCCTTCTGCAACTGCAGAAATTTGTGGGATAAATTTAAAACTCCTTTTCTTTGAAGACACAAATTACTAGATTTTATAAAATCAAAGTAATATGAAAACGAATCAGTAGTGGAATAACTGAATTAGATGAAATATACTTTAATAATGTAAGAAAAGAAAATTTCAATGTTGGAATCTGAGGAAAAGCAGGAAAAAGTGGGAAATCCATGTATTTTACTTCAAAGGGGCATTAGTTAGAAAAACATTGTCTTTCTACAATAGTTGATCGAAATAGAAATATCACAATTCAATACTTAGGTGCTGGAAGATCTTCCGTTAAAAAAACTTTATAATGCTTTCAAATATAAAATTACGAATACAGAATCTATACAATTTTTAACAGATGGTGAAAATGCTTATAGTGATTTTGTTAACAAAATAGACGGTAAGCTGTTTATCGTTGAAGTAATACAAAGAAAACCAAGGATTTTTAATGATAATTTAAATTACAATATGAAAGCAAATTGAAAAACTAAATATTACATCCAAAATGTAAACATTTACCATTCAAAATTAGAGAATTGGGGAAATATTTACAAAAATGTTTCAAGCAAGAATTTAGTGAAATATATAAATTGAGTCAAGTGAGTTAGAGCAAACAAAAATAACCATTACTCTATGGTTACTACACCGAACAAATTTTAACATGCAGGTAAGAAATGTAGGATTTCTAAATTTATAAAAAATCACAATATTTAAAACATAAACCATTAATTAAAAAACTAATTTACACAAAAATTTTTATACTCAATTATTGAAACTTCTTTTTCACAGATTTTGCACATTTTCTAAGTTTTTCACAAAATTTTTTTTGAAATTTCTCCCTTTTTTATGTATAATAAGAGTGTAAAAAATTAAAGAGAAATTTATTTCTTACTAAAAATAAAAGGAGTAATATGAAAAAGCAAATTAAAAAAATATTTTTATTTAGTGGTATTTTAACTACATCAGTTGCTAGTATAGCAACATTAACAACTACAAATGTATTAAAAAATCAAGAAAAACCTTGATATTTAGGATATCAAAATAATAAATTAGAAGTTCGTATAAATAAAAACGGACAACTTTTTAACTCAGTGAGGAATGTTCCTGTAAACAATAATTATGAATTAAAACTTTTATTGAATTATGAAGCAAACAATTCAGTTATGGATGAAAACTTAACCGACCAAAAAAACGATGAATTCATAGAAAACATTAAGAAATCAAATTTATATTTCAAAAGTTATCAAGCAAGCTCAATGATGCCAATAGTTTGATTCTATTTTGATAACGAAAATCAAAGAAAAGAATTTCTCAAAAGTATTATAGATAAAAAAGAAATTTATAAAGGTATTGTATTTCCAAACGAAATACAAAATATTCAATTATTTAATACAGATAATTTAGATAATGAAAAAGAAGAAGAATCAGATGTTTATTATAATCGTGATATTACAATAGATAATTCAAAAGACTTAGACATAGTAAACTTTAAAAAACAAATAGAAAGAGAAAATAGCAGATATTGAAATAAAAAAGGAAATGTTGGTGTTATAGAAGTTAATGGAAGTGTCGATTTGTTAAAATTACAAAATTTCCAGAGATATGGTATAGAATTTCAAGATACAGTTAAAAATATCGAGAAAAGTCACCATGCAAACGAAGTTTCTAATATTACAGCAGGTGAAAAAGGATATGATAGATATTCAAAACTTTTCTTTTCATCATTTACTAAAAATGCCGAATGACAAAAAACTATTGAATGAATGGTTAAAGAAAAAGGTGTAAGAGTTATAAATCATAGTTATGGTATGAAATATGATGACGAATGAACAAAATATGATGAAAATAATTTATTTTTAGATTATATTTCTAGAAAATATGGAGTTGTAAACATATTTGCATCTGGAAACGGAAATGATGAAAAAGAAAAAGAAAACGAATGATTAAACGGTTATACACTTTCACCTAATAACTTAGTAGTAGGAGCACTTGATTTTAACGAATTCACACAAAAACCTACTGAATCAATAGCAGAATATTCTAATTATTTATTACAAAATGGCTATGTTTCCACTTCTAAACCTAATGTGGTTGCTCCAGGATATTTATATAAAAGATGACATAAAAATAGTAAAGGTGAGTGAAATTATTTAGATACACTTGGTACAAGTTTTGCATCTCCCGTTGTTACAGGTCTAGTTTCAACATTATTAAGAGAAAGAGATTTCTTAAATAAGGACAAAATCAGATTACAATCAATTAAAGCGATTATAGCTGCTTCATCCAGAACTCCAAAAGTAAATAATCTTAACTACAAAGCGAATGGGTATACTCAAAAATATGGTTCTGGCATTGTAGATTTTGAAAATATGCTAGAAGCTGCAGATAATTTAGTAACTAAAGAAGTTTCGAAATCCGATAATGATTTTGTTTTATGAACTAGTTCGTTTTATGTTCCAAAAGGTAAAAAAATTAAAGGAGCAAGTTCTTGATTGTTTAATGCTGGTTTATTAGAGACACCTGAAAATTCACCAAGTTACAATGCAAATGTAAATTGATGATGGTTTTTAGGACTTTTAGGTGGTGTTATAGCTAATTCAGTTGAAGGAGCAAGATTATCAAAGGAAAA
>NZ_JBTHHK010000015.1:0-15959 GCF_054353875.1 Mycoplasma sp. 4013
ATGATACAATGTTAATTTTCTGTTAATTTTCTGTTAATTTTTATGTCCTTGTTTAGTTGAATATTTTTTATTAATTTTATACTTTCTACGATTAAACTATTTCGGTTTATATCATTGTTATTCTTTTTATGATTTGCAACACTCATCCCTTGACACGGGGGAGTAGCAATAATTACATCAACAACATCATTGCCAAGTAAATGTCATCTTTGTATCTCATTATATAAATTTTCATAATTTTCTTTAATATCACCTAATAAGTAACCACTTTGATATTTACATTTATTATTTATTCGTTGTATATTTAAACGTTTATCAAGCAATTCGTTTGTAGCGATGCATTCATATCCTTGCTTTTTAAACCCGAAACAACCAACTCCTGCTGATGAAAACAGTGTGATATAAGTTAATTTATTATCAATCATTTTACCCCTTTATTTTATTATATATAAATTTAAAAATTTGTTTTTGCTTTATTTTAATGTTTTATAATTTTATTAAAGGAGTTAATATGTCAGAACAAAAAGATAAAATACAAAAACATTTTGAACCATTAAAACCTTTCAAACCATATGAATCAGTTACCTTTGATCGACTTGAAAATAATTTTGGTGTACATCCAATTGTAGTTTTTTTAGATATTTATAAAGATGTTTATTACTACGTTAAAGCGCGAAGTGCCAAAAACAAATTTCATCATAAGCGGGCTAAATTGGAATATGAAATCAAGGTTCCTAAAGCAAAAACTGGTTTATTTATCCATGATAGCTTTATAGATACATCTGAAATTTATAAAATAAGTGACCATGATCTGCATGAAGTTTTTGATGAAGAATCAATTTATTATTTAGAAACAGATTTTTTTAACATCGAACAAATTCATGAGTTATATAAAGGGATAATTGATAATTTAAGTAAAAATCGACCACTTGTATCGCTTTCGCATGTATATATTGATAAAAAAAATCAAGTGCGTGCTAAGACATTATATGCTTGTGATAACTTTTTAAAGCGTGATTATGATTGAGTGCGTGATGATGCAACTTTAACATCAAAACAACGCGAAGCTAAGAAAACTTTATTGCTTGAAATCGAAAAAAAACGTAACAAGGACCCACAAACACTTAAAGAACTACAAAACTTATTAATTTGAATTAAAAGGGAATACCAAGAAGCATTATTTGAATATCAAGGTCGTAGTCGCGAACAAGAGTTGTTAGTTAATCAATTTCCAGATTATGTCGAATTACGAAATAATGATTTAGATTCGTATTGTCATGGGCAATTGCAGGAAATACGTCTTGGTTTAGAAAGTGGAGTTGATACCAGTTTATATTCTAGTGGTCTTTTTGATGCTTGACAGATGGAAGAAATACGGCTTGCCTTAGAATCAGGATTAGATTTTAAAGAATTTGCAGATCCAAGTTTATCATGAGAACAGATGCGAGAAAAACGTAAGGAATTATCGGGTGATAAATTCATTGACGAATCAAATTATAAAGAAATAAAATAATACCTTTTTAGGTATTATTTTTATATTTCTTGTATATCATTTGATTGATAGTCAACATTATATCCATTTGCCTTTAATTGATTATATAAATTGGTTGCGTCATTTGGAACAAAGATTTTAGTTGTTTCTTTAAAGAAAGTTCCATCGCTATAAGCAATCAATGTTGATAAGTTAGCTAAACCAGTTCCATCTAAAGTCGCACCTGGTATTTTTGGTTTAAGTAAAATATTCTTGGTTCCTTTGCCATTTGAAAAAATAATTTTAGAGCGAGGCATCGGGATATCTTTTGCTAAAACCATAGCAAATTGTGCTTTATTCATATTATCAGTATCAGTTTCTCATGTATCGGAATTATTATATAAAACAATTCTGGTTAATTTACGTAAGGTTGAATAACCGTGATCTTCATCATAGAAAATCATATTTTTAAGTCCTTTTGCCTCTTTAATTCGAGATAAATCTAAACCAGTTGGATATGAGTTTCCGAATGCATTACGATCCGGCTTCAACCCTGGACCAAATGCACCCTGGAAAATACGTTCATTATTTCTGGTTACATATGCCATACGTAATCCATTATTAATTGTTGTCATATCATTTTCACCATGTCAGTCATCTTCATCAAAAGCAAGTGAATTAAAAGTAATTCTAGTAGTAATTTTTTCATATCGATTATAATCGGAACTTACATTATAGTCTAAGGTATTTACTCAAGCTACATTTCTTAGCGCTCATGGATTAATTGATCATCTTTCATCAAGTGAATTTAAGCTGGTGTATAAACCAAGTTCATCAATATTTTTATCAGAAATAGCTTCAAGAGCAGATGTGTTAAAGCTATCAAAATATAATTCTAATAAAGGTAAATGTTTAGGCAACACTGATAATAAACTTCTAATATTTTGAGCATCATCATATTTACCGATGTTTAATATTCTAATTCCCAGCGGAATATCATTTGCAGCTACCATATTTTTAATAACATTGGTTATTTTAGCAAATGCTTTTTCATTAGCTAAATCAGCAGTCATTATAAATGCTTTTTTAGGCCCATTAGGATTTGCAGTATTCGATGATTCTTTGTTATATTCAGTTACTGAAATTCCATCACCACTTTCAAAACCATATTTATGGTATTTATATGACATATCACCATCATATTTTCTTCACCCAGGATAATTACCACGGGCAATGTCATCAGGACTACGAGTTCATTGTGTATCATATCCTAAAGCTCGCTTTTCAGCATTATTTCGTTTCATTTCAGCAACAACTGAATTGAAAATTGGACTTACTGCATATGAATCTAGTTCACCTTTATCATTTACATAAACATTTCTTTCATCTTTACTGATATAAAATCCTTTTGCAAGTTCATTTTTAAGGTTTTGTGATAATTCTTTAAACTTACTTGGGTCCATATTCATTGCAATTCATAATCACCCTACTTTTAAATACTCTTTTCCATAACCACGAACTGGTGGGATATATTCTAAAGTATCGGTACGGCTAAATCATTCATCATATTTATTTTGAACTGAATCATACATAAATTTCTTAGCATTACCAGCCTCAATTACATTACGATATTTATCATATAATTGTAAAATTAAATTTAAATCATTAGGACTATTATTTAAATAATTTTGCAATTCATCATGACCTCTAGAAATATATAAGTCTTTATAGTATTCTTGAAGTGGACCAGGTTTTCCTGGAACACCTGCTCAAAGATTACTAAAGGCTTTCAATGATGCTTCTCCATTTGAAACTGTTTGCGCATAGTTTTCAGCATTAAGTTTAACATCTTTTAAATCAGGAACTAATTCAGCACGATATGGTATACGATTTGTGATTCCTTTTTCTTGATCGCTACGTTTATCTACACGTGGAGGAACATCTTCAACAGTAACTTGAATATTACCTACATCTGTTTGCACAGTTTTAGTAACTGTTTTTGGTTGTTGTGGTTTTTCAACAGGTTGTACAGGTTGTATAACTTGTTGTGGTGGGATAATTTCCGGTTTCTTTTCTATAGGTTTAGGAGTTTCAATAACCTTAGGTGGTTCAACTACTTTTGGCTGTTCGATAGTAGGTGGTGGAGTTTCTGTAACTTTTTCTGATGTACCAGGTTTACTAATCGGTTCATTAGTAAGTTGTGGTGGGTTAGGTTCCTCAGGTTTTTTGATTTCTTCTTTTTTTGGAGGCTCTTGTGGTTTTGGTTGTACTTTAATAATATCTTCTTGATGTACATCCGAAGGAATAGTTTTGATTTCTTCTTTTTCAGGAGTTATGACTGTTTCTGGATCTTTTTGTTTTAGGTTATAATCCTTTGAAGTCTTACTTCCTTCTAAAATAAGGTTACTGCGAGTATCAAAGGTTTGTTGATCACTAACAGTAAATGAGTGATAACTGTTATCAGCAGCAGTTGCAACAATATTAGCAAACACCCCAGATGCAGCTGAGGTTATCACAATAGAAGAAAGAGCAATTAAACTAATTTTTCAGGTCCGTTTCATAATATATCTCCTTATATTAATATTATAACACTTTAAGTAATTTTTTATATTTAGTATAATATCAATGATTTATTTAAAAATATTTTATTACTTTTGCAAATGTTAAAAATATTTTTTTTGAAATTTAAAGTAGTAAAATTTATTCAAATTATCTTATATTAACATAATAAGGAGAAATTATGCCATTAAAAATAAAAAAATCCAAGTTTTTATCTAAATTCTTGCTTTTTAATGCTACCACTTCTTTTGTGGCTATATCTGCTGTTGCATGTGGAACAAAAACCGATTCAAATGCAAATGAAGGTGAAAATAAAAAGGAAAATCCTGATAATCCTGGTTCTGGAAATCAAGGAACTAATCCTGGAACAAATCCACAAAATCCTGGTAATACACTTACAAAAAATGAATTACAACAAAAAGTTGAAAAATCTTCTTTAAATGATTTATTTAATGTCGATCTTTCAGGAAATAAGTCAGATGTATATGCTTCAAATGTCGATGTGACAAAGGATGCTATTGCTATTGGTGAACCAGGAAAACTTATTTTAAAATTATCTGCTAAAGAAAATG
This sequence comes from Mycoplasma sp. 4013, assembly GCF_054353875.1. Lineage (NCBI taxonomy): Bacteria > Bacillati > Mycoplasmatota > Mollicutes > Mycoplasmatales > Mycoplasmataceae > Mycoplasma > Mycoplasma sp. 4013. The sequence goes on from NZ_JBTHHK010000015.1 coordinate 4,603, forward strand.
AAATTCCTCAATTTACCATAACAAATACCAAAGTAGATGATGCTAATGGTAAAATAACTATATTTATGGCTTTTGGTAAAGATGCTGATGTTTATAAAAGTTTTACTATTGATGGATTTAAGAAAAAAGAAGAATTTAACTTTGATCAAACCAAAAATGTTAGTGAAAATGACCAAGTAAACTACTTTATTAATATGAATCAAGATCAACAATTTGATTATGATTGAAATTTAATTAAAAACAGATACCTTAGCGCAGATTCGACTCTTACAAGTAATTTAACTTCGCAACAAAAACAAGAAATTGATGCAAAATTAAAAAAACTGGATATGCCAAATTATGATGAATTAAGAATCAAGGGATATTCAATTGCGGTCAATGATCAAGGTAAATTGAAACTACAACTTTCTAATATCGGTCCTCGTGTGGCTGCTAACTGAACTGATGCTATTAATAATCCAGAAAATAATACAGGAGTCGCACGAACTATCACTAACCAACAATATTCAGATTTTACCAAACAATCTTATCATGTAAGTATTAATCATTTTTTATTTACTAAAGATGAAAATCAACAAAACCTTTTAACCACTGCATTAACAAATAATATAGATTTAGGAAACTTGATAAATAAACTTAAAGATTCAGATACTAAAACAAAATTATTAGACAGATGAAACAAATCGAATGGTAACCGTGGTGTTTGAAAACTTATTCAAGATGATACCGAAAAGCAACTTGTAGCAGACTACGGAAACGAAAAGGATAATAACGGGAATGAAAAAGATGCAGTTATATATACAAACTGATTAAAATCTGAATATGATAAAATTTACAAAAAATTAGATGAAACAGTCGGTTTAGATCCAACCGTAAAACAAAAAGTTAAAGATTATATTAGCAAAAATAAACCAACTGATTTCAACCAATTAGCTGGATATCCAAAAAAACAAGAAACTGAAGCAGGAACTGCATCAATAATTGATTATGAAATCAAAGAAGGCCAAAGTTATCCAACCAAATTCTACTTTATCACTAACTACCACGTGGTAAATGGTATAAGTTCTTTACCTGATTTTACCTTAGGATTAACTCGTTTAAATAATAATGGTAGTTATATTGGTAATCAGTTAAAAACCATTCCTTTTGATCAGCATTTTTCAAATTTTAGCTTTGATAAAAATTCAGTTAAGGTTATTTTAGATGGTCGCGACTTCTTTAAATTTGACCCTACATCAGTTGCAACTAATGCTCAAAATGCAAAAGAATTTTTAGATTTTGCTATCTTTGAAGTAGATGTTGATAAATTACCTGAAAACTTGCTAAATGGAAAAACCAAAGAACAATTTGCTAAGGATATGTCAAATGATTATGTAAACAATACAAATAAAGTATCATTTCCTACTTTTGATTACTTATCACAAAGTGGTTATGATAGTGTAGATGGGCCAATTATTAAACGTCAAATTGATGATCACAAGAAAAAACCTGTTTCTGATTACAACTTACTTTACCTTGTTGGTTTTCCAGCAACACAAACTAAATCACAAGGTCTTGTTGACTTCTTTTTACAAGAAGGTGATGAACAATATACAAATAAAGATTTAATAACTAGTGCACCTTATTCATATTCATTATGAACTAATGCCAACCGTTCTTTATACGGAAAAAGTTCAACAGATTTAGCAAATAATCCAAGAGCACAACGTGGTGGATTTTTATCACATTCAAATGTACTTTCTGAATTTAAGAACCGCAAAGGTGTCTTTGATCGCTTTTTAGCACTTCCGTTTTTATCTTATGGTGATAATAAACCAAATCTATTTACATCCAAAGATGATAGAAAAGAATACTACCATTCAGGACTATCATATGCGATAAGAGACTTTAATGTCGGTGGTGGTGCATCCGGGACTGGTGTTAGAACTAAGAAAAACGAATTAGTTGCTTTAGTTGATTCAGTATTCTTTGTCTCAAGGGTTACTATTGCTACAGCATTGCGTTCATCGGGTGTTAACTACGATGGAGCATTTGGTGATTACAACACCCCTCAATATGATGTTATTTATGGTGGAGGTAAAGATCAAAATAATTCCTTTAAGCAAGCTCTTGAAAAACTTTATGGAACAAATTACAAAACACACCTTTTTGATAAAGGAGTAAATTCTGCATACTCAGATCATGCATTCAAGGATAATGTAAATGCAAAAAGTTAGAACACGTTATGCACCAAGTCCTACCGGTTATTTACATATCGGAGGAGCTCGAACAGCTTTATTTAACTATTTATTTGCAAAACATTATAATGGAACATTTATCTTCCGTCTTGAAGATACAGATGTCAAACGCAATGTTATCGGTGGTGAAGCATCACAGATAGATAATTTGGCTTGATTAGGTATCATACCTGACGAATCACCTTTAAAACCAAACCCAAAATATGGCCAATATCGACAAAGCGAAAAACTAGGTCGCTACCAACAAGTTGCAAATATGTTGTTAGAACTAGGATTTGCTTATAAAGCATATGATACAACCGAAGAATTAGAAGCACAAAAGCAAGAAAGCGATGCAAAAGGTATTCCTAGTTTTCGTTATAATCGCAATTGATTAAAAATCTCCGATGCAGAAAAACAAATTCGTGATCAAAATGGTGCTTATTCGATTCGGTTAGCGATGCCAAAAAATCAAGTTTATCAATGAAATGATATAGTACGTGGACAAATAAGTTTTAACTCAGATGAAATTGGTGATTGAGTAATTATCAAATCTGATGGATATCCTACTTATAACTTTGCAGTAGTAATCGATGATTATGATATGCAGATTACACATATTTTAAGAGGTGAAGAGCATATCGGAAACACACCAAAACAAATTGCTTTATATCAAATGCTTAACTGAAATATGCCTGAATTTGGACATCTTACCATTATTACTAATATGGAAGGTAAAAAACTCTCTAAGCGTGATACATCATTAAAACAGTTTATAGAAGATTATAAAAATGAAGGATATTTACCTCAAGCAATATTTAACTTTTTATCATTATTAGGTTGAACTGCAGCAGATGCTAGTGAAATGATGTCGCATTATGAAAATATTATAAAATTCGATCCAAATCGTTTAAGCAAAAGTCCATCAAAATTCGATATTTTGAAAATGAATTGATTTTCAAAACAATATATGAAAAATCAAGATAACAATGAGATCTTAAAACATTTATCGCTTGGTAATAGTAATAAAAGTTTAGAATGAATTAATTTATTTATCGATACATTTAAGCAAAGTGTTATCACATATTCTGAAATGAATCAAAATTTAATGCTTTATCTTAATCCTGTTGATAAGCACTTTGAATTTAATGATAACGAAAATAAAGTTATCAATGAATTTAAAAATCATATAAACTTTAATAACTTTAGTATCGAAAATATTCAAGATGCAATCAATACCACTTCAAAGAACTTAAACATTAAAGGTAAAAATCTTTTTATGCCCATACGTCTTGCAACTACATCGCAACAACATGGTCCTGAACTAGCAAAAGCAATATATTTATATGGACCAGAATTTATCAAGGATGCATTAAAAAAATATGAAAATTAATTTTAAATCAACAACAAAACAAAATGGTGAATCAAAAGATATTGATTTTATTTCTGTGTTAGATTATGAATTTGATGATGGTTATCATATTTTAACATTCAGCGAACCTTCACAAGGAATTCGAAATCGAATCGAAATATCAGAAACCAATATCAATATTTATGCAGGTGCTACAACCGTATATTTAAAATACCAAAAAGAATTTAAGTTTTTATTAGATCTTGAAGGTTATAATTGACGCAACCAAGCAATCGAACTAGTATCAAATTGGTTTTATAAAAACTTTGCTGATGATTTATTTGAATTCACTTATACACTAGCTAAAGATGGACAACTTTTAGGTGAGTATTCCATTAATTTAACCTTAATTAAGGATTAAAAATATCCCGAAAAACTTGTTTTTTTGGGATATTTTTTAATTATTGTTAAGTAATTGGATATGGATAACATTTTTTGCTATAACATCTGTTTTTGCTTTATATGCATCACTTGCACCCAAATATATTGGTTTTAATGCAAAAGTAATATCTACAAACTTGTTTTTACCATATTCAATTTTTGATGCATTTATAATTTCAATTTGATAATAACTGCGTGCTACAGCTGGATTATAGGCATCTTTTATAACATTATAATTATCATTAATAAACTTGATTAAATTAGTATATTTATCAAGATAATCTACTTTTTCTTGAGAATTTGCTTTATTATTTATCGATGCAACCATTTGCTCAGCACTCTCGGTTGCAGTTGATTTAAGACCATATGAAGAATTAACAGTTAAATAATCTGCTGATGCATATAATTTTGCTTGCCTTGATAAATATGTATATCAATCTTTTGCATCTTTGTTAGTATAATTATTAAATCCGACTAATCACAAAGGTGTAATTTGGTTAGTATATTTATCTTCAGCATTAGTTGGATTGAATCAAAACATTATTTTATATTGAATCATACCTAATGGAGCATATGCAGTGGTTTTATATGGTTTATAGACATTTTCATCATCCTTATATTTAACAAAATATGCTTTAAAAACACTTGGATCATAACTTTTTAGTCCATCATCGATATCAATAAAGTTTTGTAGCGATGCATCGTTTAGATCAACGATAATAGCAGGTTTTCCAAAAGATGAATCTAAATCATCAATGTTACTATATTTAGCATCTTTATATGCATCATCAAAGTCCTTGGTGGATTTTTTAATACCTGTTTTTGAGATATGTACTAATGGATCGAATAATAATGTGTTAGTTTTATTAGCAATAATTCAAGCTTTTGAGTATAGATTTTCAATTTTAAAAGTTTTTTCAATTGAATGATTATTTCCACTACTTAATTTCAAAGTCAGCGATAATGTACCATTTAATTCATTTAGATTACTAAATTTACTTTCATCAAAATTAAATGTTATTTCATTATCGAATCCATTTTTATTTGAAAAATTAAAGTATTTAAATAAATCTTTATCTGCTAATAAAGCTTTTTTAATACCAGATGCTCATCAACGTTTTTTTAATGTTAAGTGATTGATTGAATTAATTAAACTGTTTAACTCATCAACACTAAGCTGTGCTTTTGTAGTAGGTTTAGCTATAGTTGTAAATGACTTATTTTCGTTAATATGTACACTACCAATTCCGATAACTTTATAAGTTGTTGCAAAATCTAAATTTAAAGTTTTTATTTCTAATTTATTAGTATTCGGATTTCATATACTATTTAAATTAATAAAATCTTCCGAGTCATTTTTTTGTATAACAATATTTGGAGACTGTTTATAGACAAATGTATTAACAGTGTTATTACTTTGTAAATCTAAAATAATATTATGTTGATAATTAAATTTATCATATGAATAGTTTATTGTATTTATATTATTTGTTGTTGGTTTACTTGCATCAATTCTTAATGTATCGTTACCTTTATTATTTTTATTTACAAAAATAGGTTTTGAATTTAAATATACTCTTGCGATGCTGTATGTTCCAGACGGAAAATTATTAATCTGTAAGCTTCCTGTATATTTATCATTTGTTTTAGTTAAATTTATATTTCATAAACCACCAAAATCACTTTTTATATCAACTGAAACAGGATCACTTGAATCGGCTGATAAACTAAGTGAAACATTTAAATTATTATTAGTATTAGTTATTTCAACATTTTGATATCTGGTGGTGTTAATATGTGTATCAATGATAAATGAAGCACCTTGTTTTAAAGTAAAAGTAAGTGTTCCGTGTTCACTTTGTCCATCACCATTAGTTAATTTTAATGCTTTGAGTTTATATGTTTTATTTGGTTCTAAATCATAATAATGTCCTTCATCAGCTTCATCAGGATTATTTTTAACAAAGATGCGAATATTATCTAAACTTAATTGATTGTTATTATTTTCCTTAGGTGTAGCAAAAAAATCTAAATTGTAGTCTTTATTTGCACTTTCATCAGTAAATTCTGCTGTAAAGAAATACTGAGATCGATGAAGTGGAAATAAATCAATAACACCAAAATCTAATGACATCACATCAGATGAATCAGCTGAAACTTTATCTTCAAAAGTATATCCTAAACTATTTAATATTACCGGACGATTTCAGTCCAAGGTGGTAAATGATTTTTGTGATTCATCAGTTGGTAATGTTAAAGTTTTATCATTTAGTGTAACTGAATTTACAAAATACTTAGTATGAAAATCAAGATTATCAAGCACAATTTCAACATATGATTCAGATGGATTATAATCACTAAATTTATAAACTTTATTATCTAAATTTACTTCAAATTCATGATGGTTTTCATTTAAAAGATCGTTTGAACTAAAGTCAATATGCACTGTAGCAGAAGTAGCAGTGATATCTTTATAAGCTATTTTGCTAATTGCAAATGAATCAGTAGTAACTTCTTTTGATGTTGTAAAAGAAAGTTGGTTTTCTTGGTTTAATGCTATATCATTGTTATTTAAAGTTAATTTAGTTAGTTTATAAGTTGTCTGTGGTTTTAGTGAATCTATTTGAAGCAATATCTTATGGTTTGATAAATATTTAAATTTATTATGTTTGGTTGTTATATCGTTGTTTGTTAAATCTACCGATAATGATGCTAATTCATTGTCTGTTATATCGCGGTTTAAATTAAACTCGATTGCAGCAGTATTTTTGCTTTTTGATACCAAATGTGCTTGATTAACTTGCAATGCATTAGAAGTGGTTGTAAAGGTGTGATTCAAGGATTTTATTGATAATGTCTTACCTTGATAACTTATAGAATTGATAGTATATGATTTTTGTGGGGTTAAATTAGTTAAAGTAAAATTGTAACTTTGAGTTTCTTGATTAAATGAAACTAAAATAGGTTGACTGTAATCGCTTACTTCTACATTTAATTGTGTGACATCTAAATTATTATCTGTCAAAGAGAATGTGATTGATAAACTGTTGTGACTAATCGAACTTGCTTGTAATGATTCAACTACATTTTCTGCTTTTGTCTTAAAACTAAAATCAAATGATGGAAATTCTTTATCATTTATTAACAATTTATTTAACTTATATGTTGTATTTATGTTTAGGTTGTCTAATTCAAAAGTTACTTCTTTTGTTTGTTTGTTGAATGACGAAGAAGTGTAGTTTTGATTATTTAATGTTAATATAAAATTACTTGCATTTAAAATATCAGATGATGTGTGAATCTTAATTTTTAATATAGCAGATGTTGTATGAACATTAGATGTTTGAACAGATTCGATTTTATATGATTCTTGTTTGTCAATAGGTTGAGATTTTTCACTTTCAGGATCAGGTTCATTTTTTTTTGGTGGTGTCAAATCACTTTGTTGTGTAGTTGTAAAAGAAAAATTATTGACATCTGAATTTAAAACACTATTTTTAAATTCTAATTTTATAAATGTATAGATAGTAGCAGGATTTAAATCATTTAAGTTAAATGTAATTTCTTTTTGGTTATTAGATGTTTTTATCTCAAAAGCTATATAAGAAGTGTTATTAAATGTTATTTTAAAATCCGTTGCATTATTATATTCAGGTTTGCTTGAATCAATTATGGCTTTTATTTTTGCTGATTTTGATGTTGTTTGTAATGTTGATAAATTAATTAATTTTGGATTTATAATTACTTGCTTTGGTTTATTATCAGTTTGATTAGAACATGCAGTAACTAATATTACCGTTGATGAAGTAATCCCTGATAATAAAAGAAAAATTTTCTGGTGTCTTTTTTTCATTTAAACCTTTCTTAAAATTAAGATATAAGAATAAAGATATAAATTTCACTTTATATCTTTATTTGCATAATAAATTTAGTGTTATAAATATAAAAATTAAAAATGAAAAATTACTTTGATTAAATTACTTATTAATGAAAAGTATAAACAAGATAAACACTAAATAAATTCTTTGCTCTATAATTATATATTTTTATTTGTAATTTACGATAAATAAATGAAAATTTTTCCATTATTTAACCATAAATATATTATAACTATCTTATTTAAATATATAAAAACAGATAAGAAAATCTTGTGCAACTTATATCAACATTATTGATTCAGTGTTTTATTTAATTGTGTTTATAGAATCCCTCCCCTCCAGAGAAATTTGAACAATATTTCATTATACACGGAAATTTTTCAACAATTAATAAAGAAATATAATTTTATAATTATCTAAGTATATTTATAAAATATTGATTTATCATATTAATTAAGTCTTTGATTAATCAATATGATCTTGGAATCATTCGCTAATCTTTGTTAATATTTGTTTCTACGGATATAGTTTTAGAAACAATATATTCTTATAATTTATAAAATCAGTTAACTAATTAAATATCAAAAAACAGAAATTAATTTTCTGCTTTTTGTTCTTGCTCTTGGGTTTTTGAATCTTTATTCTTTTCTTTGCGAGGAGCAGCAATTCATGAAATAACAACTCCAACAACTGCTAGAATACCAATTACAATCGATGTAATAATTATAGCTGCTGTAGTAGATTTAGATTCTGGTTCTTCAATCACTTCTTTTTGAGTTGCTATTTTTTCGGTTATCTTTAGTTGTACCTTTTTAAGATCTTCTATTGTCGCTGCTTTTTGCACTTCATTTGAAAGAACTTGGACTTCATCGTTGTCGCTTATTTTTTTAATTTCACGATTTAATTTCTCTTTAAAGTTTTGTATCAGTTCTTGGTTATTTATTTGACTTCAGACATTTATAAACAATGTAGATAAATCTTGTAATTTATCAGATGGTAATGTTTCACCTGTTTTAGCATTATTGATTTCTGCTAATTTTTCATTTGCAACATCTTGAACTGATTTTTTGGTATTTTTATCTTTTTCATTAGGTAACTTGCTTATAAGTTCTTTTAATTTATTCTCTGCATCTGATAATTTAGATGATTCTATAACTAACTTATTAATTGAATTTTTTAAATCTGAATTAACTTGATCTTCTTGCGCTTGTGTAATTGATGTACCATTAGTTAATAAATCTTGCAGTTGATTTATAAGTTTTGTTTTTTCATCTGAAAACTGTTTAAATGAATCCACAGTGAAAAATGCATTTTCTTTTCAGGTGTTTTCAATTTCTAATTTAAGTGAATTAATATTAGTGGTGTTAAGATCTTTAATAGCAGGTTGAATCAATGTTGCATCAAGGAAAATTTCAGTTAATTTAGTTAATTGTTCTGTTTTTTGATTATTATCTTTTGCATCTGCATAAGATTTTTTAAAGTCTGCTACTTTTTTATCAATTTCTGCTTGAACTTCTGCGGCACCATCATTTTTTATTTTTGTTGTTAAATCTGTTATGATTTTATAAACATCATCTAATTTTGCATCATTTATCACTAATTGATACTTATAATGAATAATTTTTGAATTTGCTAGTCTTACATCAAAAACAGTAATTTCTTTTTTGTCAAGTTTTTCATCAAGAATTTTCTTCTCATCATCTACTATTTTTTTATATTGATTAAAAGATTCATCAGTGAAAATGCTATTTTCGTTAGTTAAAATTGACGCTATAAGTTGTTTGTATCCATCTTTTGCTTCTTGTAACTCTTTTGTTTCCTGTTTTGATGAATTTTTATTATCTGAATTGGTTTTCTTATCTGATTCATTTGTTTTAACTTCATTATCACCATCAAAATATTTTAATGGTGCTAATGACATATGCATTGATTGAGTTTTAACTGGAACATTCTTTACCGAAATATAAGAAGCAACAACTGCAGTTGTCGCTACTGCTGTGACACTAGATGAAATTAGTAAAAGCGATATTAATTTCTTTTTGATTTTCATTTTACTCCATTTATTTATATAAATATATCGAATTATTTTATATACACGATATTATTATTATATCAAAATTTTATATATAAGATTTAGTGAATTTATTATTTTTTTATCTATTTTAAGGAAATATTTTCAATTGAAATTTAAAACTTACATAACTATACCGCTATCTTCTTCAATAACTAAGTCATTCTCTTGTTTATTATCAACATCTGAATTTTCATCATTATCTGATTTACTTTCTTTATCTATATTTTTAACAATTTTAACATTTATTTCATTCTTAGTCTCTTTCGCATCTTCATTTAATGAAGATATATTAGGATTGAGAATATCATTAAAAACGATATTTATTTTGTCATTAAAATTTTCATTAAATATGTTAATTACATCGATATCTGCTTTATTAATATCATAATTACTATCATTTTCAGAATCTGCTCAATAATTTTTATATTTATTCTTTATATCTAGTTCATTAAAAATACATTCTCTTATTTGCTGCATCTTTAATCCATCTAAATTATTATCATAATAGTCTTTTATATCAATTTTTGCTTGTAAACCTATTCTAATTTGCTGCATTTGATCGTATTCTCATTTTGAATCCAAATATTTATCAACATCAACTGATGCTTGTAAACCTAAATAAATTTGTTCAAGTTGCCTTGGTGAATATTTGTTAAAATCAAGTTTTTTATCTTCAAGAAATTGTGGATAATCCTTTTTTAAAAAAGATTTAAACTTTTCAAATAAATGATGTTTTTGAATTATTTCAGTATATGTTGTGTATATTCCACCAGCTAAATCATCAAGTTCTAAAATAGTATCTGGATAATTGTTATTATTTAGAATTTTGTTTATTTGTCATTTAGCAGAATTAAGATATTTATATCCATCTGGTTTTATTTGTAATTCAGAATAATTTCTTCATAAAAACTCTTTATGTGAATATTTAGTTTGTGTATGAATTTTATTTTTGTTGATATTTATATAACTAAGTGAAACATAAGGTGGATTTTTAGTTAAGTTTTGATAAATTTTATTATAAATACTTTTGATATCATTAATATCAAAATAATTTGTATTTAAAAATATTACTGAATCTTTATCAAAAACTTTATATAGATCTTGTTTATTTATATGAAAAATTTGTGTTGTATCAATATAGCTTACTTTATTATTTAACATCTTTGAATTAGTTATTTCAACTTCGTAATTATATTTAAATCTCTTTTTATTATCAAAATCAGATGCACTACGAGCAGAAACATAATAATATTCATTATCTTGATAATTTTTAAAAAATATTACAGGATGCTTACCAATATTAATTCCTAAGCGATTATATGTTATTGAATATTTTGGCATTACTAATTTCATTAAAATATCTTTTTCTCTCATCATATTCCTTTATCACTTAATAT
>NZ_JBTHHK010000016.1:0-13458 GCF_054353875.1 Mycoplasma sp. 4013
TTTTGGTTAATAATTGATTTTCCATATTTAAATTATAATATGAAACAATTTTTTTTAATCTATTTCTTAAACTTGTTGATGATACAGGGACAATAAAATTATCAGGAAACCCCATTAATCTCTTTAATTCTAATTCGCTATACATTCTAAGACCAGTTTTTCCATCTTTTATAAATGTATTTGTAAGCCTTTGGATTTTATGATAACTTGCACATAATGTATTAACTTGGATATTGCTATCAAAGTCTACTATCTGCGGTTTTCCATCATCTACTTTAAATAAATAATTTTTCTGTAAGTGTTCTGTGACTGAATAACCATTCGGGCTTCTCTCAAGAATATCACTAATCGGTATTCTAACTTCTTTGTCTCCTTCTGGAATCTCAAAATTATTAACATTTAAATCTTTTCTAAAACCTACAATAATTATTCTCTCACGTCTTTGTGGTAAACCAAAATTTTGTGCATCAAGTATCTTATAAAAAGTCTTGTATTCAAGATCGTTTAAACTTTGCAAAATTATCTTAAAGGTTCTACCTTTATCATTTGTTAATAATCCTTTGACATTTTCAAGTAAAAACATCTTAGGTTTTGAGTGTTTTAAAATTCTAAGAATATCAAAAAATAATGTTCCTTGACTTTGATGTGTAAAACCTTGTCTTTTTCCGATGTGACTAAAAGGTTGACAAGGAAAACCTGCTAAAAGAATATCGTGATTTGGAATATTTTTTTCGTTTATTTTTCTAATATCACCAAATGGAATTTCATTATAGTTAGCAAAATATGTCTTAGCAGCAAATTTATCTCACTCGCAACTAAATACGCATTTGGTATCATCATCTTCAAATGCTTTTCTGATGCCACCTATTCCAGCAAACAAATCGATAAATGTAAGTGTTTTATCTATAGATTTCATATCTTCCTTTGATATTTGGAATATTATTATAACTTAATTTTTAAACAAACTAATGAAATGAATCGAATCAAAAAACTAACAAATGTTAGTCTTTTGATTCGATAGATAAATTATTAGCAGACATTTCTTTTAATTTCTTTGCAGTTCTATTTTTAAAATACAAGGTATTTGAAAGCAATAAAATGTTTGATATAATCATAATTATAGCAGCTAATCAAGGGAATAAAATTCCACTAATAGCAACTGGTATAGCCAATAAATTAAAGAAGAAAGCTCATAAGAAGTTAAATTTAATAACTTTTAAAGTTTTCTTCGCTAAATAGATTGCTTGATAAACAGCTTGCAGTTCATTAGTCATTAAAGATATATCAGCAGCAGAGTTCACTAGATCAGAACCAGATGCAAAAGCAATTCCTAATGACGCTGTTTTTATCGCAAGAATATCATTTAAACCATCACCTACAAAGATTGTTTCACCTTTTTTCTTAAATTCTTCAATTAATTCTAATTTTTGTTCTGGTTGTAATTGTCCATAAAAAGTATGAATTCCTAAATCAGATGCAAATTTTTTAACAACTTCTTGGTTATCACCAGAAGCGATAACAACATGCAAACCTAATTCGTGGAATTTAGCAATCATATCTTTTGCATCAGCTTTTAAAGTATCACCAAGAGCAAAAATCATAACAATTTTAGAATCTTCTGCTAATGCAACATATGAAAAAGGTTCAAAATTTTCGATGTTTACTAAATCGTTAAAGTTCTTTTCTAACATCTTTTTGTATGAACCAAGTTCATATTGTTTTCCGTTGCTATTTGCTACGATACCATAACCTGGAATTTCTTGTTCATTGGTTATTTCAACTGCATTAAAACTTTGATAGTTAGCAATAACTTGCGAAAGTGGGTGATGTGATTTAGAAGCTAATGATTGAGCAATGTTTTGATAACTTTGATCACCTAAAATTTTTTGGATAGTTGGTTTTCCTTGTGTCAAGGTTCCAGTTTTATCAAAAATAATATATTTTGCATTCTTGAGTTTTTCATAAACATCTGCCGAAGCAAAAAGGATTTTATTCTTGCTTGCCAAACCACTTGCTGCATAGATAGCTGCTGGAGCGGCAATCCCAAATGCACACGGACAAGCAATAACTACAACTGTAACACCAATTTTGATTCCGTAATATATACCCGAATTATTTGCTCCATCAACTTTTGCTAAATAACTAGGGAAATTATTAATAGAGTAAAGTGTTGCTGTTCAAATGATAAAACTAATTAGTGCAATTGATAAAATAGCAGGGATAAAATATCTAACAATCCGGTCTGCAAGACGTTGAATCTTTGAAGAAGAATCTACAATGTTTTCAAGTTTATCAATAATCTTTGTTAAGGTTGATTCACCCATAGTTTTTTGAACTTGTAATTTTAATGATGTAGTAATATTATTAGCACCTGAAATAACATAATCACCAGGTTCAACTGTTTTCGGAAGTGGTTCTCCGTTGATAAACGCCATATCTAATTCAGATGTATTTTCTAAAACAACTGCATCAACTGGAATATTTTGTCCTTTAGGAACAATAATTTGATCACCAATTTTTAAATAACGAGTGCTTACTTTTTTAGTGCTTCCATCGGGTTGTACAAGTAAAGCAAAACGATTTTGTAGTTGTAATAATTCTTTAATCCCAATACTAGACTTGCGTTTTAATTTATCTTCTAAATAATGACCAATTCCTATAAAGGTCAATAATGCACTCGGTACATCTCAAAAGTACATTTCTAAGGCACTATAACCTTTGGTTGGTGTAGCAAGTGTAATAATGGTTAAAATAAGTGAATAAAAGTATGATAAATGAACCCCGATGGCTATTAACAAGTCCATTCCAACATCACCTTTAAACAAACGGTAATAGTTTGTAAAATACTTTATAGATACTACAAAAACTAAAAATGTTGCTAAAATACCTAAAACTAAATAAACTCAGGTTTGTTTAGCCTGCACAATTAAATCATGTCCTACACCTTGGGAGATACCAATAATATGTAAAATAATTATTATTAAGAAAGGAATGAATATAACTGCTTGGACTCATAGATTTGTTTTAGGCAACCATAATCAATTTAAAAATTTTTTAATTTGGTTCAGCATCGTAGCCTGCTTGTTTTGCTAATTTAACAATTAACTCATCTGGATATTTTTCTTCATCAGCATCGATTTTAATCATTTTTTCCATAATATTAACAGAATATTTAATTTCTGGGTATTCTTTGAATACTTTATCAATATGTGACTTACATGACGCACATGAAACATTAATTGTAAAATAACGTGTCATAAAAACTCCTTAATATAATATTGAAGTAGTTAGATTTAATAACTAACTACGATAAGAATTATAATATTAAAAATAAGTTTTCAAGCAAAAAATTAAATTTTCGCGTTTTTTTTAAGGAAATATATTCTTTTTGCTTTTTCAAAAGAGATAAAAATATTTTATATGTCTTAAAATCCTTATATAAAAATACAAAATAAGCAATTTTAAACCTTTACTTATTTTGTATTTTGGAAGTTATTAAATTTGTGATATCGCTAACAAATTTAATATTCAATATCTCCTCATCTGAAATAGAAATACCAAATTCATCTTCAGCATCAATGATAAGTTCGGCTAAATCTAACGAATCAATTTCTAATGATTTTACTTCATCGTTTTCATTAACTTTCTTTTTGGATAAACGTTTTAAATTTTCTAATATTTTTGTTTTGATTTCATTCATATTCATATTATATTACATTATCCTTTGATGATACTGTGTATTTTTTCTTTTGTAGGTTCATTTACTAAATATGTTCCGGCAACACAAGCATTTGCACCAGATTTAAATGATTTAGGTCCAGTTATGTTATTTATTCCACCATCAACTTGGATAAGAAAATCTAAACAGTCTTTCTGGCGATATAGTTTTAATTTTTTAATTTTATCCAAAGAAGTTTCAATGAACTTTTGTCCGCCTTTTCCTGGCTCAACTGACATAATTAAAACAAGTGCTAAACGATCTATATATGGAAGCAAAACATCCACAGGTGTGCTCGGTTTTATAGCCAAACCAATTTTTATTTCATGAAAATTTCTTTCTAAAAAATCATCAAATTTATCTAAATCATCTATTATACTTTCATAATGAAAAGTAATGATATCAACGAAGTTTTTTACTTTTTCAACATAATCATAGGGATTTTCAACCATTAAATGAACATCCTTAAGATGTTTTTTACCATTCTTAGCAATATTTTCAATTTCATCAATCTCTATAGCGGTATTTTCAACAAATTTTCCATCCATTACATCGTAATGGATTCATTTAATTCCTGCATCTACAAGTTTATTAGCTAATTCAAGTCTGTTTTTAGCATCAACATTTAATAAACTTGGTGTAACATATTTATTCATTATTTCCCCTCATTTAATTGTGATAACAATTTTATGTAATTTTCATATCTAAATTCTGGTAGTACCCCATCACGAAGTTTTTGTTTTATTGCACAATCATTTATTGCTTCATTTTGATGTAAACAACTGCGAAATTTACATAATTTCGATCAGTTATAAAAACATTTATAACTGTGAGCAAGTTGAATTGGTGTTAGATTTAAATCCAATGAAGAAAAACCTGGAGTATCAATCAATCAGCCTTTTTTTATCTTGATTATACTTACAGATCTAGTTGTGTGTTTGCCTCTACCTAATGCCTTAGAAATTTCCTGGGTTTGATAATTAAAATTTCCGATATTATTTAATGTAGTAGTTTTACCAACTCCACTTTGACCCATAAATAAATTATACTTATTTGCTGTAATTTCTTCGATTTTGCTTAAATAATTTGGATTATTATTGTTTATTAAGATAACTTGATAACCTAGGTTTTGATATTTATTTGCTCATTTTCTAGCATTTTCTTCATCTAAATCAATTTTACTAATACATAAAACTGGTTCAATTTGTTTTTCTTCAATAATCGCCATATATTTATCGACCAAAAAACTTGAAAATTTAGGTTGTTTTATCGACATAAAAATAAAAATTTGATCAACATTAGCAACCTTAGGACGAATAAAAAAGTTTTGACGGTCTAAAATTTCAACAATCTGATTATTTTCCATTATTACATTATCACCGACAACAGGAGTTTTTTGTAAAAACCGCAACTTACCTGCAGCAGGAACTTTTATAACTTGTTGCTTGTTTACAAGTTTATAAATACCTGAAACTGCTTCAAAAATTTTATAGATTTGTTTCATAATTAAATAAAGTTATTTACCTTAAAAACAACAGCAAAAATAACTATCACAACTATTAAAAATAATATACTAGTACCTAAAAAAAGCGGAGATCTAACAACTTCTGCAACTGTTTTTCTGGGTTTCATTGTTTTTGGTGAAATAAGTTGTTCGATTTTATTTTCATTCCTTGTAGACTTAATTATCGCCTTTTTAAACTCATTCATTGTCTTGTATCTGCCTTTTGGATCTTTTGCTGTTGATTTAGTGATAATATTTACAATTGAATTTGGGACATCATGCTTAAAGCGACGTATATCAGGGAAAGCATCTTTTTGATGCATCATTATTGTATTTACAGCATTATCGCCACGAAATGGTAGTTGTCCAGTAAGCATTTGAAAGTATAAAACACCAAGAGCATATATGTCAACAGCAGGAGTAATGTTTTTACTACCATTTGATAACTCAGGTGCTGCATAATAAGGTGAACAAATTAACGAATGCGCTTTTGTCAAATTTTGTGTTTCGTTGGTAACTGATATACCAAAATCCAATATTTTTAGATGGTGTGAAGAAGAAATGATGATATTTTCTGGTTTGATATCGCGATGGATAATATTATGTGCATGTAATTCTTCGATTGTTTCAGCAAGTTGTTTCATATAATTATTAGCTCTCTTGATAACAAAAACATGTGAATCTTTAAGAAGTTTTGCTAATGTTTCACCTTCCATATATTCCATTACATAATATTGCTCGGTATCATTATATTCATAATCATAAATTTTTGGAATATTTTTATGCTTTATCTTTTGAAGTAAGTTAATTTCGTTTCAAAAGCGTTTTTTATTAGTATCATTATCGTCAACTTTACGGTATTTGAGTGCATATTTATTAATATCGGAAGTTTTTTTAGAATGAACTAAAAAAACCGTACCCATACCACCTTCACCGATAATTTTATCTATTATATAACTGCGATGTACTTTAGAATTTTGTGGAATTTCGAATTTATTTTTCATTATCTAACTCCAATAAAGCAATAGTCATATTATCATTTGATGAATTTAAAATTGCCTGATCTAATATAGCATTTGCTATATTCGATATACTATCATCCTTTGATAAACAAGCTTCCAAATCAATATGTTCAACAAACTCATGGATCCCATCAGATGTGAGCATTATTTTATTGATTAAATCATATTCATTATCTTTAATTTCTGTTATATCAATTGTAGTAGGAATATTAGGCCCTATTGCACTTGTTAAATAACGAGCATATTTCTCGTTCTTATTATTATGGTAGTCATATCCATTTTTTTTTCATTGTGATGCAAGGTTTTGATCTATTGTTACTTTTATAAGTTTTTTGGTATTCAAATAAAAATAGCATCGAGAATCACCTACATTAAAAATAAAAATTTTTCTATGTTCAGGAATTCCGATGCAGCCTACTAATGTGGTACCCATATTTTCCATTTCTTTGTTTTTTGCAGCAATCTTTTTCATTTCTTTTTTAGCAGTTGCAATAGAATCTTCAATAAATTTTTTAGTTTGAATCGATGATGTATAAACAAAGTTTCTACCAAAATTAGAACTTAAATAGTTAATAACTATATTAGATGCTACATCACCATACTTATGACCACCCATACCATCAGAAAGTAATGCGAAAAAATAGTTATCTTTTGCAAATATTTTTGCACAATCTTCATTATTTTCTCTAACCGTACCCTTATCACTTATATATATAAATTTAATCAAGCATAAGCTCCCTATGTAAAATTGATCGAATTTCTTCTGCTGCCCTTTCAGGAATGTCGTTTATTACTTTGTATCTAAAGATGTGTGATTCTGCAAGTTCGAGTTCTGATTTTGCAAGGCGTTCCTTTAAAGTCTGTGAATTTTCAGTTCCACGACCTAAAATTCTTTTTCTTAAATCACTAATAGATGGTGGGGATACAAAGATGGTAATTAAGTTATATTTTTTTGCTAATTCACCTGAAGAAAATTTAGATATTATTTGCTTTGCACCCGTAGTTTCTATCTCTAGGAAAGGAACTTTATTTTTTTTGTGTATTTTATCAAGTTCAGAATATAAAGTTCCATAATAGTTGTTTAAATGATATGAAAATTCAACAAATTTACGACTTCGTATGTGATTGCGAAATGTTTCAACATCCAAAAAATAATAGTGTATTCCATTTAGTTCACCATTACGTGGCATCCGCGTAGTAGCCGAACAGGAAAGTGAAAGATTAAGTTCGTCAAAATCAAATAACAATCGCTCAATTGTTCCTTTTCCTACTCCGCTTGGCCCTGAAAAAATAATAATTGGTTGTTTTTGTTGCTGCTTCATATCCATATTGTGTTATATTATAGCACTTTTGAGCAATTTTTGCTGTAAATAAGATTATAAAGACCAAATTTTAAAAAAATCGAAAATGTAAATATATGAGTTTAAATATAGTAAAATATCCAAATATAAAAGGGGAAAATGTTTTATAAATTTTTTAAAGAATCAGGTGTTTATTCAAATCGTGAAATTAGAGCTTTAGGGAAGAAATTAGGTGTCAAGAAAATAGGACATAGTGGAATTTTAGATCAATTAGCAAGTGGCTTAATGATTGTTGCTACTGATTCAGATACTAAACTTTTAGATTATATTTCTAACAAAAATAAAGCATATATTGCTAAAGCAAAATTTGGTTATAGTTCTGATACATTAGATTCAAATGGTGATATCCAAAAAGAGAATGTAAAACAAGTTAATTTAGATAACTTACAGCAAGCAGTTTATATAATATGTACACAAGAATTTCAAATTCCACCTAAATATAGTGCAAAAAGAATCAAAGGACGCAGAGCATACGACTTAGCAAGACAAGGTATAGATATTGAATTGAAACCTCATAAAATTAAAGTAATTGATTATAAAATACTTGACTTTGATTATGAAAATCAAGAATACACAATTTATTTTTTGGTTTCAAATGGTACATATATTCGGGTTTTATTAGAAGATATAGCAAAACAACTTAATAATAGCAGCATAATGACAGAGTTAAAACGAATTAAAGTAGGTAATATAGATATTAATGATTTGAAGCCAACAGAGCATCAGAAAATATCCATATTTAATTTATTTGATTATAATATACTTAAATATACAGAAAATGAGTATAAATATTTAATTAATGGTAGAGAGTTTGAATGTGATTATGATGATGGGATTTTAATGTGATCTGATGCACAAAACCAAATTGTATCAGTAGGACTAGTAAGAAATAAAATATTTTTTCCTAAAAAAGTATTTTTAGAAAGGATGAAATGAAAAATTTAAAGGATATAATAAAAATAGCAGTTTTCGATGTAGATGGAACAATTTTACCTAATGGAAATACAAAATTTTCAAAAAACATCAAAACAATGTTTAAAAAACTTAAAGAAAATAATATTATAAGTGTTTTAGCAACTGCTCGTGAGTTTGCTACAATTGGAGATTTTTTTGAACAACTAAAATATGTTGATTATTTTATTGGTGCAAATGGTGCATTTATTTGAGATGTAAAAAAACAAGAATTTTTATACAAAAGTACCCTTAAAAAAGTAGATGTAGTTAAGTTATACGATGCATTCGGAACACAAATAAAAGGATTTTTAATTACTGATTTTGATAAAGTTTATAAGTCTCCACAAACTCCAATTGATTCATGATTTATTCGTCCTTTTCAAGAAAATTATTTAAACTATGAAGAAGCTTTATTAAGTAATAGTGATTTATATGTTATAACTATCAACACAGATAAACCATATGAATTATCGCAGAAAATGGAACAATTTATTAAAGATGCAAAAATGGAAGTTGAAATTTCATCAAGGTGATCAAGAGGTTTTTTTATCAATCCAATTGATATAACCAAAAGCACAACATTAAAAAAATTAACTAAGCATTTAGGTTATTCAATGGATAATGTTATTGCTTTTGGTGATAGTGCAAATGATTTTGAGATGCTTCGGGATGTGTATTATGGTGTAGCAATGGAACGAGCAAGTGATAAAATTAAAACTGTAGCTTCAGATATAGCAGCAGACTGTGAATTTGATGGGGCTTATTTAAAACTTAAAGAATTACATTTAATCTAATGGACAAACTTATTATTTATACACTAGATGATTTTAAAGCTGAAGATGGTGATAGTTTTATTATTGGTTCCTTTCAAAGTTTTCACCTAGGACACTATCAGTTATATAAGCAAATAGCAAATAATCCAGGTAGAAAAATTATTGTGACTTTTAGTTGTAACGATATTTATAAATATCGCAACGAAAAACTTTATCAAAATGATAACGATCGATATTTAATGATGTCAAAAATGAATGTTGATGCGATTATTGAGCTTCATTTTAATGATGTAAGACACTTAAGTGGACCAGAATTCCTACATAAATTAGCATCTGATAAAAAAGTTAATATTGCAGTTGGTCAAGACTTTAAATTTGGTTATCAAGCACAGTGAAAAGCAGATGATATAGCAAATATTTTACCTAATGCAAATGTTTGTGTTGTTGAAATATATAAAATTAAAAATGTAAAAATAAGCACAAAACTTTTAAGAGAAGGTTTAGCATACGGTAAGCTTCGTTTTCTTAATATGGTTTCTCCGTTTGGTTATCTTGTTTCAGGTGAATTAAATAACAAAGGTTTTCATTATCCGGAAAATGTTATTGTGATTCCAGCAGGTTTGTATATTGCGATTTTATATGCAAATGGTTTTGGTTTTCATATTATTATGCACAAAACAAAAGATAATTGAATATTTTTAAAATTAGTTGAAAAACAAAGTATGTATTCAATTGAAAGAATAGTTGGTAATGTTGTCCTAGAAATAATTTCAGAACTAAGATTTATAGTTTCAAACGATGAAGACCAGATTACCGAAGAAGACTATGTTAATGCGAAAAACATTTTTTTAAAATCATAGGATATGTTATAATAAACAAGCAATTTTATTGCGAACATAAATTTTACTCTGGGTTATAAAGAAGTTTTAGCTCGGATAAAACATAATATAAAGGAGTTTATTATGGTTTCTAAAGCAAGAAAAGCTGAATTAATCAAAAAATTTGGTAAGAATGCTAAAGACACAGGAAATGCATCTGTGCAAATAGCAATTTTAACCGAGGATATTGAATCACTTAAACCACACTTTTTAAAAAACCCTAAAGACAACCATTCAAGAAGAGGATTCTTAGCAAAAATTTCACAACGTAAAGTATTATTAAAACACCTAAAAGAAAATGATTTTAATGAATACAAAAAAATAACTGAAGCATTAAAAATACGTAAATAATTTGATTGAAAGGTTATTATGTCAAGAAGATGTCAAATTTCTGGTGTAGGTCCAATGGTAGGAAATACACGTTCACATGCTATGAATGCTTCAAAAAGAAAATTCAATGTTAACTTACAAAAAGTAAGAGTAACAATTGGTGGTCAAAAAATGCAACTACGGGTAAGTGCAAAAACCTTAAAAACCTTGAAGAACAAAGGTTTAGTATAACAAAAATCATTTAAGTCTGTTTTATGGACTTAAATGATTTATTTTAACTGATTAAAAACACGAGTATCCTTGAAATTTTCATATATTTTCGAAATACTGCTGTTAGTTCAAACAAAAATTCTTACTGTTATTGGATATTTAAATGTAATTGATTTTTTTGAGCGATCAAAATTTATGATTTTAATATCTTTTAATGCAGGAACTACAAATAAAGAGTTATCATTGCTTGAAAAGATAAAGTCACTGGGTTTTAGTTGGTCAATTGGGATATTTATTGCTTCTGTTTTGATATCGATTTTGTAGTTTTCTGTTGCAATAGAAGAAATCAATTTATCTAATTGCGATTGGAACATATTTCTGATTTTACTGTTATTAGAATCTGATGAAATATAAACATTATCAACATTAAAATAACCGATAAAATCACTAAATTCATTACGTTTGTTGTTAATTAGTTTTAAATTATCATCATCTTCTTTAAAACTTATATATTTATTAAATCAAAAACCATCTGTTTGGTTTGCATGATATTTAATTAAGTCTTCATAACTTAAAAAGTTATCAATTGTTCTTACGATAGTGTTTTGTGAAATTGTATATTCTTGTTTTTGTGTTGTTACAACATTATTTATATAAGTATTTTGTGTATATGAAATTTTATTACCTGGATGAAGCAATAAATCGATATCTTTATAAACTGCATCAGCACCCGGATCTGATTTATAATATATATTATAATCGTTTGCATATTTTGCTACAACAGTTATTAAATCATTAAAATCGCTTTTGCTTCCACGACCTAAAACTAATAAGGGTTTCTTTTTATTTTTATAAATATCACTTTCAATTATATCTCTAGTTTTTTGTCAATTATTTCCAATAATATTAGTAAAATAAGTTATTAAGTATTTATTATCAGAACTTTTTGTTTTAGTAAGCAAATTATTCAAAGTTTCATTATCATCATTAAAATAAGCAAAATTATTTTTTAGATAATTTTCATTAAATCTGTTGGCTATTTCAGATGTGCTTCAATAATAATTAATATGATTAAAGTTTATTGATAAAAGATACTGATTATATGAATTTAAGAATTTTCCTTTATACAAATTTCAAACCTTGTTTGTTGAATCAAAATATTCACTGCGAAATTTTGGATCAAAACCTTTATATAAAATACTAAAACCAATTGATGTATCTTGATTTAATCCGTTAATTTGCACATTTTTGTAAGTCGATAAATTAGCATAATCAACAGAACGTTCAAAATTATTAGAATTAGTTCAAATGTTGATTCTTTTGTATGGATTTGAATTAATTATATGTTCAACTTGTGATAAAACTGCTTCATCTTCACCTTTTTTAATCTTAATTACTTTAGAATTTTTATTTTTTACATCAACTCTTTGGCTGTTATAAAAATCCTCTAATAATTTAGCGTCCGTTCTACTTTGAACAAGCGAATTATTAGGTAAAACAAAAAAATAATTTTCACTCTTAGATAGCATTGATAGTCGAATTAAATCATAATACACATCTGTTCCACGGGTTGTGAAATAAATATTAATATCTGCTCGATTCTGCTTATTAAGCAAATCAAGTTTTGAATTTGTGTCGATATCAAAATTAACAAAATTTTGCTTTTGATTTTTTGAATCATTTAATTTGTCGGTGCTTTTGTTTGCAAAAATACCTATATCACTAAATAAAACTACCCCAATCACAGTTGCAGAAGCAGCAATAAGCGATGAATGAATCAACATATATTTTTTTAATTTTTTCATAATTTACCTAAATAGTTTTATTTTGTTATTAATATTTTATAATTTTTAAATGAAAAAGAAAACTAAAAAGTGAATCGAATTAATGGTACCGATTACAAGTTGGATATTAATTATAATGATGACTATTTTAATTTTAGGATTATTACTATCAATTTTTATTCTTAGTAAACTATCACATGAACTAACTAATGAATTGAATATTAATTTTTACATCTTTCAAACAAACATTATTGAATATTTGATAATTATTTTAATTTTGATTATATCTTATGTAATGAGAGCGATACTTCTAACAAAGTTAATGTATAAGGTAAAATTCAATAACAAGGTAAAAAGAGCAATATTCATCTTTGTTCCATTAATTTATGATGACATCTTATTAGATTCATATCGATTAAGCTGTAATCTCAATGATTATAATAAATACATAAATTGCAAATATTCGTTAAGATTAATGCGATTGACATTTTCGATGATTACTTTTTATATAATTTATCTTATTGTTTTTATCTCTTTGATGTTTTTATTAAAATATTTACAAAATGAATTTTATGAAAAATTCATAGATATTCTCCTTTATTGTTTCTTTGTAATCTTCTTTTTTATTTCTTTTTCGTTTAATGTTTGATACTTTAAAAGTTTTATAAAACTAAAAGATATGAATATTGATTATAAAGGATTTGAATTAATAAAATTAAAAAATTTAGAGTTAATATATTCAGAAAATATAAAATAAAATTTTTATTTTTTATTTTTTATCATATAATAGTTAAGCATTCAAAAAATAAAATAATTTTGTTTATTTTTGTTTGCGATATAATAATTATTGCTTATATTTTACTATAAGTAAAAGTTCTTTGAAAACTAGATATAAAACATGACAGTCAATTTTTTCGAGAGTTT
>NZ_JBTHHK010000017.1:0-11901 GCF_054353875.1 Mycoplasma sp. 4013
TGATCTTTTGGTAGAGGAAGGAAATTGGATCTTTTAAAAAATACTATCATCAAACTACCATCAAAACCAGATGGAACACCAGACTGGGTTTTTATGGAAGAATATATTAAGTCCTTACCATATAGCAAATACATATAAAAACTTTCTTTTCTATCATATAGATTAAGAAAGTTTTTTTACTTACTGTTATGTTTCTTAAAAGAAACTTTGCGCTCAGTTTTATTATGAATTCTTAAAAAGTTATCATAATGAGCATATATAACAAATAATAATGCAACAAAATAAATAATATAAACTATAAAGAATAAAGAATCACTAGTAGCATTTAAGGTTCCTAAAATACCAGTTGAAATCCAAGGAATTAGTGCAAAAAAACCTGTGATGCTTGCTGATAATACACTACCTGATGAAACATATTTTCATATATAAATTACTAAAAAATATAATATTACAAATATAGGAAGTAAAATAATATTTATTGATGTTGCTAATCCTAAAATTGTAGCAACCCCTTTTCCACCACGAAAACCAAAGAAAATAGGTCAAATATGCCCGATTACTGTTCCTAAACCAGCAAACGAAGGAAAGATGTATAAAGTTTCTTTTATATAACTTACATCTGCAAAATTACTTTGATGTTCTAATCTAAAAGTGATATCATGATTTATAGCATAGGTTATCCCATATGCAATTGCAACAATTGCTAAGGTTTTTAATCCATCGATTCATAAAATAATTTGAGCTGCTTTTTTACCCAAAACCCTTTTTGCATTTGTTGAACCTGCATTACCCGAGTGATAATCGCGAACATCGACTTTATAGAATTTTTTACCGATAATAATTGTTGTATTTAATGAACCAACTAGATAACCTAAAATAAAAAAGACTATATTTGTTAAGATACTTAAAAATGCTACCATTATTCCCTTTCATAGCAATATAAATATTTTCAAATAATTATAAATAATTATATAATATAAAAATGAAAGAAAAAAAACAATTTGAGATAAATATAGTGCAACTTCCAGATCCTATTTTGCGTAAAAAATCACATAATGTTCCGATCCCATTAACAGATGAGGATATTAAACTTGCCGAATCAATGATTTATCATATTGATGATAGCCAAAGTCCGGATACTAAATTCCGTCCTGGAGTAGGTGTAGCAGCAGTACAATATGGGATATTAAAAAATGTTTTTTATGTACATGTAAAAGATGGTGAAGAAAAAACAGTATTTAAGGATGTGTTGTTTAATCCTAAGGTACTGGTAAAAAGTGATAAAAAAATTGCTATAGAATCAGGTGAAGGTTGCTTAAGTGTTGATGAAAGTATTCCAAATCAAGATGGATTAGTACATCGGAGCAACAAAGTTGTTGTAGAAGCATATAGTTATTTTGAGCGAAAGCAATTAAGATATGAAGTATCAGGTTATTTAGCAATTGTTTTTCAACACGAACTAGATCATCTTAATGGAATGCTATTTATTGATCGAATTGATAAGAAACAACCACACAAAAAGAAGAATAAAGCAATATATATTTAAAGGATAAGATGCTGCAAACAAATTTAATTTTACATTTTCAAGAACAAAATAATGCAAAAGAACAAATCCCTGATTTTTTAAGAAAAATATCAGATGCATTAAAATCAGTCGATGGTAGTGTATGAATCCCAGTTATGGTTGCTGCTCTAATTATTATTTCATTTGGTTTTGGTTTTTTATATAACTGAAAATATATTCCTGTTAAAATAACTGCGATTATTTTATCGATAATTGCTTCTATAGTTAGTGTAACGGTTGCTACAAAAAAAATAGATGATTCAGATATTCGTAGATTTATTCCTTTACTTGCTACTCTTGTTGCATTGATAACATATTGAGTTGTAAGGTTCTTAGGAGTTGTTATTATCTTCTTTATTCATATTTTTTATTCACGTAAAAAATATAAAGTAATTAAACAAGAAAAACCAAAAAAACATTTTTTAATTCGTTTTTTAGCAGGTGGATTAGGAAATATGATAGTCGGGTTACCAGGAACCCTATTATTTGCTAATGTGCTTTCTTCATCTACTCCTGAAAATTCATCAGTATCTAAAGCATCCAAGTTTTCAGTTTATTTGATGACCGGTGGAAAAGGTGAAAGTTACGGTGGCTTAGTTCCAAAAATTATTAATATCTTAGACCTTGCATCAGAATTTAGCAGCCAAGGAGATATTCAAAAAATCTTAGAAAAAGCACCTGATCAAATTACATCAAAAGATCAAGAGAAAATTAAAGAAGTTGCAAATAAATTAGTTCCAATTATAAATGATGAAAGACTTAGAAAAACATTTTTGAATAAGGCTAGAGAAAATAATTCACTTGATTTTCTAACCAAAAATTTTGATAAAAAGTTAACTGATGATATCATAAAAGCAGTTAAGACTAAACAGGTTGAATATAATATAGCAAATGATCAAAAGAAAAAAGAAATTGCTACAAACTATATAACAAACGAAGAGAATTTAAAAAATATTTATGAACAATATGTTTCACCTAATTTAGATAAAGCAGCCCAGACACAACTAGCATTTGCTCAAAAGATAATTGATAAAATAAATTCGGATGCCAAAAAAGATTTAAATGCATTTATCTCAAGTGCATATGAAAAAGTTGATCCAAATAGTAGCAATAAATTTGATGTTAGAAAAACAGTAGATGCACTAACTAACTTTATCGCAACATATGATTTTTCTAAAAATAAAGGTTAATTATGTTTAAACCTAAAAATAATTCCGATGAATTAGTTGCTAAAACTGTACAACTTCAAATGGATTCGAAAAGTGAAATTAAAGAAGAAGTTAAATATCGTGATCCAAAAGGTTTGCTAAATCCAGCAACTCAGAAAATCATAAAAAAAGAAATTTTTATTCGTAGAATTAGTGCAATTTTTTGAGGTGTTATTTGGGGTTTATCTGTCTTGGCAATTATTTTGGTTGTTGTTTTGAAATCTTTAGATGATCCTTATTCCGGGATTGCTTTATATGTAGTATTTTCATTTTTATTTTTATTATCAGCTTTTTTAACTATAAAAGGATTGATAAGGATTTCAGGTTGAAAAAAGACTGAAAATAGTTTTCGACAATCATATGCAAAAGGTGATGCAGCTTCAAGCAGCATGTTTGTTGAAACATTTAAAAATTTATCTTTAAAAGCCTTACGCATAAAGTGAATTTATTTCTTTTTTACAACTTATTTTGTCTTATTTAATTTAATTGTTTTTGGTTTATGGTCAGCAAAAACATTAGAAATAGGCACACCACCTTCACAAGCATCAGGAATTCATACTAATTTTTATCTTTCTATAAACTTCCAAGAAGCTTTGGATAAAGCTTTTGGAAATGTAAAAACTATGTTAATTATTGACTTGGTTGTGCAACTAGGATTAACAGGTTTATTAATAGCAGTACTTTTATATGATAAAAAACGCATTCAAGATATTGATTTGCAACTTGGAAGCGATGATGCAACAGCAAAATTAAAAGAATTAATTCAAAATCGCAAGAAATCTGAAAATAAAGCATGATTAATTTTGTATATTATCATTTTTATCTTAGTTGTTTTAATTCCGCTTGCTTGAATGTTATACTTAGTATATCGCAAGATGATTAGGAGAAAAAAATAATGAATTTATTAGTTTTTATTGAAGATAATTTTAATGATATTGAACTTGTGACTCCGTTATCAATTTGAAAAAAGTCCAATATGTTTGATAAAATAACTTTTTATCACAAGTTTTTAACTCAGGCAAGCGGACAATTTGGTTTTACTAAAATTGAAAATATAGACAAAACCATAGATTTAGATGAATATGATTTTGTTTTTATTCCAGGTGGACGTGGAGCACAAGCTCTTAGAGAAAACAAGGATGCATTAGATAAAATACAAGAATGAATTAATAAAGATAAAAATATGGCGGCTATTTGTGATGCACCTAATGTTTTAGCAGAACATCAAATAATTAAAAAGAAAGATTTCACTGGATACCCATCGCAATGAAGTCAGAAATTTCGAAAAGGTATTAATTATCATGATGAAAGTATCGTAATTGATAAGAATATTATTTCAGGTAAATCTGCATTTGCTGCTGAAAAACTTGCATATAAAGTGTTGCAGGTGCTGTTTGGAGACGATGTAGCAATTAATACATACCAACAAATTTCAGGTAACAGTGATACAGAAAAAATATTAGAAATTTTAAACACACATTAGTGTGTTTTATTATATAATAGCACTATGAATCCATTAGAAATATCAATTCATACATTTAGTTGAATTGCAGCCATAGTGGTTGCATCGCTAGGTGTCCCGCAACTAATTAACCAAATCAAAACCCGTAAAACCGGAAATGTAAACTTCTTTTCATTTTGAGTCTTTCAGATTGGAATTTTACTTTGATTGATATGATCATCGCTTGGAAATAAAAAATTATTAAGCACTTTTGTAGCCAATACAGTCGGGGTATTTTTATACGGAACTATGATTATCTTACTTTATAAATATAAAGATGAGTTTGATAGTCGTATAAAATATTTTGGAATGGGTGCAATAGTAATTACTTGAATTATTGCTCTTATCTTTATTGCCCTAAAAATAACAAATTCATTTAAAACTCCTGTTTATTTATGAGATCCAAAAACCGAATCAGTTATGGGATTTATTTTCCCTGCTTTTACAACCTTAGCATTTATCCCACAGATGATTTTCTCAATTAAAACAAATTCATGAGAAGGAGTTTCACCGTATATGTTTTTAGTTTATGAATTAAATAATACTGTATGAATTATTTTCTGAGCTTTAAACATCTCTAATCCAGCAACTGCTATGCATAAATATGCATTTGTTGGGGGTATTGTGTGACAAATTATTTCATTTATTTTATTTGGTATTCAATTTATCTTTAGTTTTATGGATTATCAAAGAAGAAAAAAGCTAGCAGAATAAAAACAAGGAAGTACCTTGTTTTTATTCTGCTAAAAATGAAGTAATAAATTCACCAATTGTTGCACTGTTATGGTCATTAATGATGTGTGTTGCAACATCTTTCAAATCTGCTGTAGCATTACCCATAGCTATTCCTAAAGAAGCATGTTTCGTCATATCAATATCATTTCCACTATCACCAAAGGTGACAAGGTTTTTAGTTGTAAGATTTAGTAAATTAAGCAAATATTCTAATCCGATTAACTTGGAGGTGTTAATCGGATTTACATCTGTATATATTGAGTTGGTAAGATATATATTGCATTCAAAATCTTTAAGCAATTTCTTAGTCAAATCCGTAATCTCCTTAGCGCTTTTAAGTGGATTACGCAGTGCTATTTGTACAATTTGGACATCTTTATTTTCAATAACTTCTTGCATTTTTTCGATGCTGATTTGATTTATGATGTTCATATCCATTATATTTGCATCTGTAATTCAGTGAGGTTTTTGATTATTAGGTAATGCGGTAGCATTGTAATTATGTGTATCAACAGTTATGATAAGTTGATGCTTGCTAGCAATATCTCTCATTATATAAAAGATATCTTTATCTAAACTATTTAAAATATAGGCTTTTTGATTTTTTATATCATATACAGCAGTTCCGTTAGAACAAACTAAATAATCAATATGATCAACTGCTTTTGAATCTAAAAGAGGTAATGTCTTAGTGATTCCGCGCCCTGTAGCAATTACATTTATGTGACCGTGTTCTTTTGATTTTTTAAGTGCCTTGATTGTATCAATGTGTGCTTTATTATTGCTTTGTAGTAAGGTTCCATCTAAATCAAAAGCAAATACATAAGGTTTTTTAACTCTGTTTTTCAATCTTTTCTACTCCACTCATATAAGGGATTAAAACTTTTGGAACCGAAACACTCCCATCAGGATTTTGGTATTGTTCTAAAATAGCAGCAATAAGACGGTCTACAGCGACACCAGAACCATTGATTGTATGAGCATAATTTGTTTTACCATCATTATCTTTATAACGAATCATCGCACGTCGAGCTTGAAAATCACCAAAATAACTTATGCTAGATACTTCTCTAAATCTTTGTTCTGATGGCAGTCAAAGTTCTAAATCAATTGTGGTTTTTGCTGAAAAACCTAAATCACCAGTGCATAAGCGAACTTTTTGATAAGGAATTTCGAGTTTTTCTAGTACATCTGCTGCATCTAAAACGGTTTGATTATATTCATTTCAAGCAGATTCAGCATTAACGACTTTAACTAATTCAATTTTCTTAAATTGATGTTGTCTTATGATTCCTTTGGCGTCCTTTCCAGAACTACCTGCTTCAGATCGAAAACATTCAGTATATGCTGTCGCCTTAAAAGGTTTGTCAAGATTAATTATTTCATTATTATAAATATTAGTTAATGTAACTTCAGCAGTAGGGATTAGATATTCGTTAACACCCTCAATTTTGTATAAATCTTCTTGGAATTTTGGTAACTGTCCTGTTCCATATAACGCAGTTTCTTTAACAATCACTGGTGTGTTAAACTCTGTATATCCTTTGGATAAGTGTAAATCAAGCATAAAATTAATTAATGCACGAACTAACTTTGCTCCTTGATTTTTATAAATAACATATCTTGAACCAGATAACTTAACTGCTCTTTCAATATCGATGATATCTAAATTTTTCGCAATTTCATAGTGTGGCAACACATCTGAAACAAGTCCTCTACCAAGGTTTTCAAATTTCTCAATAACTACATTATCATTTTCATCTCTACCTACAGGGACATCATTCGTAGGTAAATTAGGGATTTGTAGCAGCATATTTGTAATTTTTGCGATAAGTTCATTACTTTGTTCGTCTAATAAACTTTGGTGTTGTTTAATTTTTTGAATCTCTTTTTTAATTTGAGCAAGTTTCTCGGGGTTGTTTTTATATAAACCAAATTCCTTAGAAATTGCTGCTAATTTACTTTTAGCACTTTGTGCTTCATACATAATATGCCCGCGTTTTTTTGCTAAAGTTAAAAAAGCATCTAAAAAATGCATATCAAATCTACGATTTTTTAGGTGTTTTTTAACTTCATTTTCATTACTAATTATATATTTTATATCTAACATAAAACCTCATACATTCATGTAAATTATACACTGTTAATTGATTTTAATAATATGATAAATACCATTTTTACTGCTATATTATAGTTGTTTTTGTTATTTAATAAGCTACTTTGATAAAAAA
The DNA here is from genome assembly GCF_054353875.1 of Mycoplasma sp. 4013. Lineage (NCBI taxonomy): Bacteria > Bacillati > Mycoplasmatota > Mollicutes > Mycoplasmatales > Mycoplasmataceae > Mycoplasma > Mycoplasma sp. 4013. Next base: position 7,240 of record NZ_JBTHHK010000017.1, read on the forward strand.
AAATTTGTTATATAATTTATTCACGCTTATTATATATTTATAAAGGAGGACGAATGAGCAAACGTACATATCAACCAAATAAACGTAAACATGCCAAAGTTCATGGTTTTAGAGCTAGAATGAAAACAGCAAATGGAAGAAAAGTTTTAGCAGCAAGAAGAGCTAAAGGTAGAAAAAGATTAACAGTTTCAGATAAATAATAATTTGTATGAAAAAACAATATCGACTAAGAAAAAACTGAGATTTTCAAAGAATAATTGACAATAATAAATATGTCTCTAATAAATATTTAGTTATCTATTATGCAGAAAGTTCTTCATTTCATGCAGGTATTACAGTACCAAAGAAATTTGAAAATGCAGTCGGTCGTAATTATAATAAAAGACAACTTAAAGCAATTATTCATGAAATTAAGATTTATGATTTAAATTATGATTTTGTGTTAATTGTTCGCAAAGATTTTATTGCAAATGATTATGCAACTAAAAAGCAGTCAATTGCTAAACTCTTTGAGAAATTTAGGAAAAATGAAAAAAATAAATCATTTTAATTATTTCAACCAAGAAGGTAAGGAACAACAAAAAAAACAAGATACACTAAAGAAAGTTTGAAAATGAATTAAGATTGTTTTATATACTTTGTTATTTGGTTTAACAGTAACAGGTTGCGTGCAATCATTCGTTCTTAAAAATTCATCGAGTGTAGGAAATAGTATTGAATTTTACTCAAGCAAGGATGAAGTTTCCCCACGTGTAAATACTTTTGTTGTAAAAGACACAAAAGAACAAAAGATAAACATCAAAGATAATGACAACAAAGATGTTACAAAAGATGGAAAAATACAAACCGTTCCTTATGAACTTGCAACTCTTTCTATAAATCCTGATATAAACACTCTAGTAAACAATCCAGATATTCTTGAAAAACTAAAAAAACAAACATCTGATTCTTGATCAAAAGATGATACATACACTGTTAAAGAACCGCAAAAGGATGGAAGTATTAAAGAAGCACATAAAGAATATCCTAAACCTGAATATGGAGAAATAAAAAAATATTATACAACTTTTGCTATCGATGATCCGAAAGTGATAAAAAACTTAGGATATGATTATGATGATAAAAATAAAAACGTTGTTGCAAATCCTGATAAAAATAATATTAGTTTAATAGCAAAAAACAGAAGATTCTTATTTCAAGCAAGTAACTCAACTAGATATAAATATACTAATGATATTACTAATATATACCTATTGACTTTTGCATCAAAAAAAGATGAGCAACTTGTTCAGGTAATTACACATCCAGAAACAAAGGATTCTAAAAAACAAATACCTACTGTTGAAAATGGAAATTATATTTTAGTAGGGTTATCAGGTTTACAATCCGTTCCAAAATATACAGGTTTACTAACAGAAAATACTATTAATTTAGCATTTGCTCGTGATGTTCTCCAAACCTTATACAATTTTTCATTTGGTCCAAACAGTACATTTATCGCAAATTTTAATAAATATGCTGTTTTACCAGAAAACAAACAAAAAGACAAGGATGTTTTGAAAGATTACCAGTCATTTAGTGATTATTTAGAATTCTTAGCAAAAAAATTACAAGGACAAAGTAATCCAAGAATACCAATTTCACAAGCAGAAAAATTCTATATTGATGTTTATCAAGCAACAATGACTCAATATCTTACACAATTAGGTTTTTTACATGCTGATGATTTTAAAAGTTTTAATAAAGATACAGGGAAAAGTACTGTTTTTACAGAACCTACTGCAGCTACTAAGTATAACCCTGAGCAAAATATTTTATATGATTCAGGACAACGTCAGAATAAAGATAATAAATCAGAAAAAAGAAGAGATATTGATATACCTTTTAAAGGTGATTATCCAAGTCAAGCAATAACTAATTGAGGTGAAGCTTGAGCATATGGTCCATTTTACGGATTTATAGTATATCCACTTTCTGCAATTACACAAGGAATAAGCAAAGGTATTCCTGATTTAAAAGGTTGAGGATCTATCATTGTTATCATTTTAGCTTTAATTATTACTCGTTTAACTATGTTTGGTATCACCTTTAGATCTAAAATGATGCAAAGTGTTCAAGATAGTCTTCGTCCTAAAAAAGCAGCAATTGAAGCAAAATATGTTGGTTTTGAAAAAAACAAAGCAATGAAAATGAAGAAAAACCAAGAAATTCAAGCATTATATTCTAAATATAATATAAGCCCACTTGACCAATTTGGTAGCATCTTATTAACTATACCGGTTTTCCTTGCGATGTGGCGTGTAATTCAAGCAATTCCACAAATAAAACAAACTACTTGATTAGGATTAAATTTTGCTTCTGTTTCATGAACTAAGATTTTAAGTGGAGAATTCATATATTCTTGAATTCTGATTCTAACAATTGCTATTCAAGTGTTATCACAGTTGCTTCCAAAACTATTGAATCGCAAGGGTGTTAAGCAAAGAAATACCATAGCAGAAGCACAAGCATTAAAGAAATCAGAACGTACCCAAAAGATTATGGTGATTGTATTTGCTGTAATTACAGTCCTATTTTCGGTAGGTGTGCAAGTCTACTGATTATTTGGTGGATTATGACAAATTGGAGAAGTTCTTCTTCTCCATCGTTTAAAAAAGACAACTTGATATAAACAAAAATATGAAAGTCGTCTTAAAAAATCATAAATTAAACACCAGAAATATCTGGTGTTTTTAATTAACAAGAAAATCAGTTAATAATATAGGTTCTTTTTTGTTAAAGAGAATATCAATAATACTTTGAAATAATTTGGTTTCAATTTGCTTTTCTTTAAGCATTTTAGCAAGTATTTTAGCAGTTTGATATCCTTCGATAGTTTTTGAATTATTTTCAAGTGCTTTGCTGATACCAAATTCGGAAATTTGATTACCGAACATATAATTACGGCTCTTAGAAGAATTACAGGTTAAGAAAACATCACCAATACCAGCAAAATCAAATCCCATTTTAACATCATCATTTCCTGAGATAACCTTATATATATCTAATATTTCATTCACCCCGATTGTTATAATCGCAGCAACAGTATTGTTGCTATTAGTGTGGTTTGATAAAATTCCCAAACCGATAGCTAAAACATTTTTCAAAGCACTGAATAACTCGCTTCCAAGGACATTTTTTTGATGACGAAGTTGAAAATACCGATTATTAAAATAACTCATAATTTCTTGACAATAATCACTGTTAGTTCCTAAGATGTTAATAATAGTTACTTCCTTTTGAAATACTTCAATAGCAAACGAAGGCCCTACTAAAGAAACTAAGTTCTTAAGATTTCTCTTAAAACGATGTTGGATAAAGTCACTAAAAAACATTTCTGAAACACTTTCAATTCCTTTTGACAGATTAATGATATTTACTTTACGGTTTTTTAAACTATGATGCATTTGTTTTAAAATCCCTTTTAAAGTGTTAGCTGGAACTGCTAAAACAATATTTTCACTGTTTAATACTACTTCATCAAAATCAAGTGTCGCTTTAATCTTATCTGGTGCATAAAAAGGTAAAGATCAAAAATATTTTTGATTATACCCGTTATTAATATCATCCACTTCGACTTTATCAATACCATACATAATAACATTATGTCCATTTTCTGAAAGAACATTTGCTAAAGCACTACCCCAAGCACCCGTTCCGATAAAACCAAATTTGTATAATTTCTTCATATGTTTATTATACAAGTTTTGCAATAATTTCAAGATATAAAAAAATGGCAGGAGTAGCAGGATTCGAACCCACAACACACGGGGTTGAAGCCCGATGTTCTACCGTTGAACTATACTCCTAATATTTCATTATTATACCATAAATAAGCAAAATATAAATTAGTTATTTTAGATTTTTCTTCTATATTTATTCTAATTGATATAATAAAATAAAGAAATTTGAATCTTTATAAAAGAGGTTGTTATATGTCGTTTTCAAATAAAGATAAGAGTAAACATGGTCATAATGCTCAGAAGAGCATAATTGATTTGTTAAATTTTTGTAAAAATAATAATTATATAATGAGTTTTCGTGTAAATTATATAATCGGTAAAGAAGGTTATACTAATAACGAACAGTTTTATGCACCGTTTCTTATAAAATTTTTTGATGACAAAGAATGGATAATATTTTCTACAACTTCAATGAGAAGTGATAGAATAAAGGGTTAACAATGAGATGCATTTAATATAAAAGAAATAAATAAACAAGTTGAAAAAGCATTTTTAATATATTCAGATGATGTGGATGAGAATGAAAGTTTTCTCTTTGCTCGTCAAAACAACAAATATATTCTCAATGAAGAGGTCACAGCTATTAACGAAATATTGAATCAAAGCAATCTTTATAAACAGATAGAACAAAAAGCATTATTTAATTATAATGATGGTTTTAAAAAGAATATGCAAGTATTAACATTTGAAAAAATTATTTCATTAATATTAAGTAATTCAGATAATTTAAAGAAATATAAAGAAAAAGATAAAACAATTACAGGACTAATAAACAAGGACATAAAAATTAACAGAAAATTAACATTGTATCATCTCTGCATATTTCTGAGGTGATTTTCAATCTAAAACAGATTGCATTCGTTTTGTATTATATCAAATT
>NZ_JBTHHK010000018.1:0-10608 GCF_054353875.1 Mycoplasma sp. 4013
TTAATAAAACAAAAAGATTAACAGAATTAATTGTTAATCTTTTTGTCCTACTTTATCATATGAATATGGTAAAATAAATCAAGGAGGAAATATGAATGAAATACAAAAATTAAAAGAAATGCAAGCAAGCTTACAAGTGTTTTATCAAAAAATTAATAACATCCACTGAAACATTAAAGGATTAGAATTCTTTGAAATTCATGCACAAAGTGATAAATTAAAAGATGATGTTTTAAATTTTGTAGATGAGATTGCTGAAAAAGTTGTTATGAAAGGTGAAGTCGCTTTAGGAAGTTATACAGAAGTGCTAGAAGCTTCTAAAATCACTGAATTAACTTCACAAATCTTTGATTATAAACAAGCTCTTAAAGTGCTTGTGAATGATTTAAAAATACTTTTACAACTTGCTGAAAGTTTTGAATGAAGCGCTAGAGTTCAACCTATTTTTGATGAAGTGCTATTATCATTAGATAAATGATTATGACAATTTGATGCGATGTCAAAATAGTATAAAAAATCCGGGGAACCGGATTTTATTATGCTTATTATAAGTTAGCAAAGTAAATAACTGTTCTAACAAGTTGTGATACATATGACATTTCATTGTCATATCATGAGAAGAGTTTATATAAGTTACCTTCTGACGATTCTTTGATTGAAGTTAATTTTGAATCAAATACTGATCCATGTGTTTCTTTAATAATATCAGAAGAAACAATTTCATCGGTTTCATATCTGAAACTTTCTGATTCTGCTGCTTTCATTGCTGCATTAATTTCTTCAACTGTAGGTTGTTTTTCTAATAAAACAGTTAAGTCTACTAATGAACCTGTAATTAATGGTACACGAATTGCTGAACCGTCTAATTTTCCTGCTGCTTCTTTAACTACTAAACCAATTGCTTTTGCTGCTCCTGTTGAAGTAGGAACCATATTTGCTGCTGCTGCACGAGCCCTACGTAAGTCTCTATGTGGAGCATCTTGAAGTCTTTGATCTCCTGTGTATGCATGGATAGTTGTCATAAATCCAGATTTAATACCAAAGTTATCGACTAAAACTTTAACCATAGGTGCTAATGAGTTTGTTGTACATGATGCTGCAGAGATAAGTGTATCATCACTTGTTAATTCATTGTGGTTTACATTAAATACAATAGTTTTAACATCTTTTTCTGATGGTGCAGAAACAACAACTTTTTTAGCACCCGCTTTTAAGTGTTTTGAAGCACCATCTCTTTTAGTAAAGAATCCAGTTGATTCAATAACTACATCAATTCCAAGTTCAGCTCATGGAAGATTTTCAGGATCTCTTTCTGCGAATACTTTAATTTCTTTCCCATCGACAACGATAGCACCATCTTTAGCTACTACTTCAACACCTAATTTACCAAATGCTGTATCGTATTTTAATAAGTGTGCTAGGGTTTTTGAATCTGTAAGATCGTTAACTGCAACAACTTCTAAGTTTGAATTTTGTTCTAATAATCTACGGAAAAATAATCTACCAATTCTTCCGAATCCGTTAATTGCTACTTTTTTCATATTTTACCTTTCTGTTAATTAAAATGTATATCTTGCATATTATAAACTTTTTTAAAATAAAAAATATAAATATATAGATATTATGGATTGATGAGGATGGTGGGAAATAGTTGTTATTGTTGCCATTTTATTATATTTAGATAATTTAGATAACTTGTTAAATTCTCTTACAAATATTTTTTATAAAAGTGAGTTGAATTTCGAAGAATTAGATTATAATTTTATCTTATATTCAATTTATTATTGAATTTATATACAACTTTTTATATTCTTTATTTAAATAATTTTGTGTGTATGAAAGTAAAATAATTACGACAACAATTAATATGATTATTCATAAATTTGTAAAATATATTGGTGTTTCTTTAGGTACATCGAAACTATTGATACTTCAATTTGGGTAACTTTCTCGGTGCCAATTTGAAAAGGCACTAATATTCATTAGTAGATTTAAATTAAACGGAGATAATACTAATACAAAAAGAATCATTAATACCACTAATAAAAAGAAAGATTTAAGTTTTTTTGTTAATTCAGATTTATTTATTATTGTAATTTTAACAAATAAAAATATGCTAATAAGAAATGCAGTTATAATAAAAACATAATTTAATACATTAATTCAATATTTCACCACATACACATCATCATATAAATAAAGAGAAGAAAGAAAAGTATCAATTAATAAATTAATAATTAAAATTACTAAATTCAATGTTACAAAAAATAATGCAGATATATTTAACGATTTAATGACTTTTAAATTAGATGTTTCTTTCTTGTCATTTGAAATTATATTAGAAACCAATGCACTTTCTATCTTAGGTTGTTGTAAAACTTTTTCCTCTTTTATAATTTCTTGTGTTTGTGCTTTCACTTTTGCTGGTTTTAATTTAACCATTGATATACCTAATAAAACTGTAATAGCAACCTGAATAAGCAATCCGATAATTGATATACCTGGTAATCAAGACACAGGTTGTGCAATAAGAATCAAAGCAAAATTTGATATAGCAAAAGCTCTTGTTTTTGCTATTGTTTCATCTTTTTTAGCATCTTGCAATGTAATTGCAAAAATTGATATCAACATTGCTATAACTGATAAATATATAAAGATGTTCATAATTGTAAATACTGCATATGGTATACTGCTTGTAAAGACATATTCAGGGTTATATGAAAGTCTACCATATGCATTTACTGGTGTATAAATTAAAATAGTTGTTATTAATCAAAATAACATAGTTACTGAACTTAACACCAAAGTTGATAAGTTCATTTTAAACAGGGTTAATTTTCTTGACATAGTTCCTTTCTTTCTTAATGATAGAACAAAAAAAAAAAAAAAACAGAAAGCCAAAAATGTGGGCAATTTTCTGTTTATTTGTGAAATAAAATTTGTATATTTTCATATTCTAATGAAAAAGAGATAAAAATACATTATGCAGATTGATTATTATGTTGTGTATTATTCACAACATCTTGTTCATTTGAATCAGCAGATCATTCTAAAAGTGTGTCTAAAACTATCGGAATACCTTTTGGATCTTTTGATTCATTAAGTTTTTTATTTAATGAATAAATATCACTGTAACCTTTGAAATAAATAGGATTCTTAGGATCTGTTGATACATAAGCAATAATTAAACTAAAGTGCTTATTGTTTTCTTTAGTCTTTTGTTTTTGGTATGCTTCTACATATTCTTTATAAGCATTTTTGATGTATTCTGTTTTTGCTGGAGCATTTGTTGTGCTGTTATTTTGATTTAATGCTTTTACTTCAATATGTATTTCATGATTGTTGTATTTAATGATAAAATCAACAAAAGATGTTCTTAGTTCCTGATCTGCGATGTATTCAAAACCAATTCCTTTAAAAGGAATGTTTTTAGTAAACATAATTTCTACATTATTTTTATCATCAGATTTTGCTTTAGAGTGTTTATTATCTCAAGCATTTAACTTCTCGATAAAAATTTTCTCAGGTACTGAATCATAAACAAGTTCTAATTTATTTGAATCCTTTTGATTTGGATCAAGTTTTTCTTTTTTATATGCATAATTATTATTAAAAATCTCTTGGGTTCGCTCTTCTTGTAAGATTTGGATGCGCTCTTTTAATGTTAATTTGTCATCAACAGTAAAAACTAAGTTATTTTGTTCATTTTTTTGTTTCTTTAAACTTTTCTTTAAATTAACAAAAACTGGTAATTTAATTTGAATAAATAGATATCACAGCATTGTGTGATTGATTTGCTGATTAAGTTTATTTTCAGTAAAGAAATTATTGATGTGTTTTTTAATGTTTTCATTTAAATAATCTTTATGTTTTTTGAGTTCTTTTAGGTTAAAAATTTCAATTTCAATTAAATTTTTAACCTTATATGTAACAAAGTGTCCATCACCATAATCTCTTTTTTCAGCTACAATAAATTTATTTTGCTTAAATTCATTTAGTATATTTTGATATTCTTTTGTAAAATCATCAACTAAAAACTTATTTATCTCATCGATAGCTTGTTTTTGATATTCATTTTCATCAACTTCATTTCATTTAACAAAGTTTTCTATATGCCCAGAGATAAAGGTTTTGTTTTTATATTTATCCTTAAGAACAAGTTTTTGGTATTGTTGATCTTTAATGTCTACATTACTATAAATATAGTATTCTAATGCAGCACTGTTTGCTGGTAAGTTGTCAACAGGAACAGGATTTCTTTTAATTCTTCCTAATGTTTGTGTATTTAGTGTCCCTGAATACACATTACGCAGTTGCACTAACATACAAGCTCTAGGAATATTCCATCCTGTTGCGGGTCCAATTTTGAAAATGATAACATCAACTGGTGAATTATTTCTAGAGATATCAAAAAGTGTATCACCACCTGCTAATCTAATATTAGAATCTATTACAGTAAAACAATCAGATTTAGTGTTATCAAAATATTTAACTCATTTTAAGTTATTTTCTTCTAATACTTTGATAATCATATCGATGTTTTGATTAAATTTTGCACTTTTTTCTTTGTCTTTGCTATCGTTATTAACTTGAATTAGCATCGCTGCATTGATTCCGATGAGGTGGGGTTGATTGATGTTATCATTGTATTTTTGTTTGATTTCTTTAAACTTTTCACAAGCTTTTCTTAAAATGATTTCATCATCTAAAACATCTAAACTACTAATGTTGACATTATAGTTCTTTTTAGTTTTTAAAAGTTGTATATTATCATTTTGTAAACTTTGATGTTCAAGTTCCACTAAGTTTTCACCACTCTTAGGTGAAGCACTCATTTTTACCACAAATGCGGCAGCTGATTGCATTTTGGCTTCATAATTCTTTTCTTCTTCAGATTCGCGGATTTTAATGTCTGCATCTCCTCCGTGGTGTGCTTCATCGCGGATGTAGATAAGTTTGTATTTATTGTTTCTAATTTGATCTAAAAACTTATCTACTGCTCCGTAGATGGTATAAAGACTTTTGGCTGTAAATGATGAACTACCAGCAATAAAAACATTGTTTTCTTCAGCAAAAAACTCAAATGTTTGTTCGGTCTTCTTAGTTTTTGCTTTAGCAGAAGGGGATTCAAGTCGTTTGATTACCAAGTCTTTGTTTTTGATGTATTGTTTGTAATTATTAAAACTCTTTTCAAGTTGTTGAGGTAAACAAGCAGTTGAGAGAGTATTTATATAAAATACTAATTTTTCTTCAGGGTTATCTTTTGATCACTCAACAAGATGATCGATAAATTTAAAATCATAAAAGTTTTACCAGAACCTGTTGGTGCTTTAAAAATTTGATAATCAACTGTATTGCTTTCTAAACTTGAAATAGCATAAGAAGTTAGTTCGCTAACAACTTCTGTTTGTGAATTAGTTAGTTCCATTATTCTCCTTTAATTTTCTTTGGATTTTGTAATTTGTTGATATTCTTCTTCATTTAAAGGGATAATTTATTATCTTGTATTAACAAATATTCAGTTAGCTTACCATTTTTTCTAAATTAGAATATTCATATGCTAATCAAAACATTTCACTATCGATTCCGTTAGTTAATAATTCTTTATCTAAAATATTTTTTAGTTCGGTTGTTTTGTATGCTTTAATCATTTTTGACTCCTTGTATTGTTTATGCTTTATCTTTCTTGTGGATTTAAAGAAAGTAAATCATTTAATAAATTCTTTATATGATTTTGATTATTTATATCTAAATTAGGTATACCAAAATCTTTTAGTAATTGTATAAGTTTTTTAATTATGTTATCTGTCTCATCCTTAGTATCAGGTGAAACATCCATATATTCAATGTCGTAGACATTTAAATTCGTTTTATAAGGTTTGTTTTTGTTGATTCATTCAAAAGTTTGATTATCTGTAGAATTACCTTTGTTTATTCTATACAAACGTTCATAATTAACATTTTTTGCTATATTGTTTTGATTATTAGTTACAAGTGTATATGTTCTATTACCACCATCTTCTCTGTTTAAATCTAAAACAGCATGACCTGTGGTTCCGGAACCAGCAAAGAAGTCAAGAATGCGAGAATTGCCGTCTTTTTCAACAAGTTTTATTAAATGTTTTATTAACCTTACAGGTTTAGGTGTATCAAAAGCATTTTTATATAAAATTTCATTAATTTCGTTTTTTGATTCGTGAGTATGTCCCACCACTTCATAGTTCAGTATAGTTTTTGAAATAAGATCTGAAACTTCGTGCAAGTATCTTTTTAATGTTGGTCTTTTATTTTCATCATCAGGTAAAACAATTCTGTTTTCTTTTATGAGTTCATATATTTTTTCTTTATTAAATATTCAGCCTGAATTTTCAGGACACTTATAAGTTTTATTATTTCAGTAGATATCAAATTTATTTTTTGAGTTTTTAGTTAAATCTGTTAGTTTATAAAATCCTTTTTCGTCTTTATCTTTGTAACGTGAATTAATTTTTTCATTTCTTTTTAATCTATTAAATTTTTTTAACTCTTCTTTATTCTTAGCATAACTTAAAATATAATCGTGATTAACGGAAACAAACTTATTATTATTCTTTGGTGAATAATTTTTTTCTCAAATAAAATTAGCAATAAAATTTTCTTCACCAAAAATATCGTCCATTAAAACTTTTAAATAAGCTTGTTCACTATCATCAATAGAAACAAAAATGACTTCATCTTCTTTAATAAGTTTCTTTGCTAATCTTAATCTTTCATTTATTAGATTTAATCATCCATTTCTAGAGAATTTGTCTCTGTACGCAAATTTTCCGTTATCAATATTTTCTTTGTCGTTTGCAATTCCGTTCCCATCTTCATAAGAACTTTCAGTGTTATAAGGAGGATCGATATAAATTACATCGTAATTATATGTAAGTCCCGCTCTCTCTCTCTCTCTCTCTCTCAATTACTATTAAATTCTTTAAAGCATCATAGTTTTCGCCAATGATCAAACAATTATCTGTTGATTTAGAATCTTTAAATTTAAAAGATAATTTTTCGTTCTTTTTAAGCAAAGCAATGCTTTGGTTGTTGCTCTCGGGAGCAACATCGAAACGAAACCCGATTTTTATTCTTTGAGCGATAAATTGAAAAATGTATTCTAATTCATTATCATTAAATCTTTTGATTATCTGCGCTGCCCATCTTTTTTGATCTGTGTTTAATTCCTTAGAAGAAATTCTATCTATTTCCTTTAAATATTTTTCTTGCAACTGTGTTAAAGTTTCATCAGATGTATTTATTTCTTTGTTCATAATTCTCCTTATAAAATATATGTAAATATTTTACTACATATTGATTGGTAATTGTTTAATAAATAACATTTCTATTACTTTCTATTTTTACCTTTACAAATATTACAACTAATAACACTGTTATTACAACATGAATTGCTAAGGAAAAAGTGCTTATCACAGGAACCCAAGCAAAAGGAAAGGCTAGTATTATTAAAGAAAATATACTTATACAAAGTCTTAAAATTGATTTACTTATTATTTGGTTTTTAAATAACTTCATTGATATTACAAGCATTATAATAATCATTATTGTTATACTGATATATATTAATGATGCAAGAATTTCTGGTAGACTAAAAATGATAATAGCATAGAAATTTGAAGAAATCAGCAAAGATGAAAAATTAAACTCTATTGATCCTTTATATGGTACAAAATTCCATGATAATGTGAAATAAGATGTAAATGCTCACAATGCCATACATACTAAACTTAAAACAAATGATGCAATTGCTAAATGAAATAATAATTTTCTTTGTTTCATATATTCCTAACTTTACATATTATAAATGAATATATGTAAATATAATAACACTAGGATTTAATCCTAGTGTTATATTTAAATGGTATTATTGGAAATTTTATTAATCTTTCTTTTGAATGAATTTATCAAAATTAACACTATTCTTGGAATATGAATTATTACTATCAAATTGTGTGTTATTAGCATAGCCGGAAAATCTGTTGTCCGAATAACTATATTGTTCGAATTTTGTATTTATTGAACTTTTATTATTCTTCAATCTTGCAATAGATATCGCTAATAAAACAGTAATAACAATTTGGATAATTAATCCAATTAACGATACAACAGGTATTCACGAAACAAGCTGAGCACCAAGAATTAAAGCAAAATTTGAAATAGCAAAGTTTTTAGTTCTTGCTATGGCTTCATCCCTTTCGCTTTCTTGTAAGGTTATTGCAAAAATAGATATCAACAAACTAATAATTGTTAAATATACAAATAAATTTAATATCGTAAATATAGTATATGTTATAGATGGACCAAGTAAAGTAATCCAATTAAATCCAAATCAACCATAGTTTATAATTAATAATAACACTGATGCAGTTGTTATAATCCAAAATAGCATTGTAATTGAGGTTAATATTAAGGTAGCAAGGTTTAATCTAAATAATAATCTTGTTTTTTCTGTCATTTTTCCTTCTTGTTTGATTTTTAATTTAACTTTATATATGATAAAGCAAAAAAAAAAAAAAAAAACAGAAACCACAAAAAATTTGTGGATTTTTATTTATTTATGGAATATGAATTTAATATTTTCACATTATTAAGAATATATAAAAAATCGTTTATACATAGATGTATAAACGAAACAAAATTTCTATTTTTTATCTTGGATAGCAGTAACTCCAGGTAGTTCAAGTCCTTGCAATAATTCTAAACTTGCTCCACCACCAGTTGATACATGTGAGAATTTATCTGACATTCCAAGTTTTTCAACAGCAGCTACTGAATCACCACCACCTACAACTGAGTAGCAATCTTTTAGTTCTGCTATTGCTTTACATACGGTAAATGTCCCATTACGGAAGTTTTCAAATTCAGCAACACCAACAGGGCCGTTTCATACAACAGTCTTCGCTCCCTGAAGAGTTTGTTTAACTAATTCTAAAGATTTAGGACCGATATCTAATCCCATATATCCATCTTTGATTCCCCCAGCATGGAATTCTGGTGTAACATCTTTAAATTCCTTCGCAACTGCATGATCAACAGGTAAAACAACTTTATCTTTGTATTTAACTAAGAAATCCTTAGCAAGAGCAACAAAATCGTTTTCTACTAATGATTCACCAATTGCATAACCAGTAGCCTTTAAAAATGTATATGCCATACCGCCAGCAATAACCATTTTGTCAACTCTTTGAATTAAGTTTTCAAGAACTTGGATTTTATCTGATACTTTAGCTCCACCTATAATAGCAACAAACGGATGTTCTGGATTGTTCAATACTTTTTTAAGGGATGTTACTTCTTTTTCCATTAAATATCCTAAAGCAGATTCGCTCATATTTTTAGATATTCCAACATTTGATGCATGTGATCTATGTGCAGTTCCGAATGCATCATTAATGAATACATCTCCTAATGATGCTCAGTATTTACCAAGATCTGGATTGTTTTTGCTTTCTGCTTTATCATTTAAATCTTCAAAACGGGTGTTTTCAACCATCAAAACATCACCTGGTTTCATTTGATTAATAGCTTTTTCTAATACTTCACCTTTGGTATAAGGGACAAAGATAACGCCTTTGTTTAATAAACGAGATAATTCAGCAGATACTGGTCTAAGTGATTTTTCTCTTAAATCATCTTTTGACTTAATTCTTCCGAGGTGAGAGAATAATATGGTTTTACCACCATCGCTGATAATTTTTTGAATAGTAGGTAGTGCTGCTGTAATTCTTTTAGTAGAATAAATAATACTGTCTTTTAATGGAACATTAAAATCCACTCTAACTAAGACTTTTTTGTCTTTTAAAACAACATCATTGATTGTTTTTTTCATATATACTCCTATATCTAAGTTATTATTTATTTAATTATAATAAAATTCTGTTGTAATTGAAAAAATAACAAAAAGAATTTCAAATTTTTATTAAATTATAAAATCTTATTTAAAGACTAACAACAAAATGGTAGAATTATAATATCTTATAAAAAAAAGATTATTTTATATACTTTTTGTATCAATAAGTAAAATAGATAATCTTTATTATTAGTTTAATTATATTTTAAAAGTTAATAATTGTTAGGAGTTTTAATATGGATATTAAAAAATTAGAAAGAAATGATTTAATTAATAATATAGGAAAAGAACAATATACAACAAACACCGAGGCTGGTGAATTTTCTTATATTTCTATTGTTGATAAAGATTCAAAAGAATTCAAGGAAATTCAAGAGAAGATAAAGAGATCTAATGGTGCCTACATTGTTGATTTAAGATTTGAACATATTGAAAATATTTCATTAATTATTGAAACAAAATCAAGAAAATTTAAAAAAGAGGATTACGAACAATTAGAAGAATATTATGCATTAGAAAGAATTTATAGACCAAATAATAATGTTATAGCAGTTTTATTTAATTTACAAAATCCAGAAACTGCTTTTGTAAAAGTTTATGATAAAAAGAATAATAAAGAAACTACATTTAATAAATTTGATTATAATAAAAAAATATATGAATATTAAAGTAGGACAAAAAGATTAACAATTAATTCTGTTAATCTTTTTGTTTTATTA
>NZ_JBTHHK010000019.1:0-2350 GCF_054353875.1 Mycoplasma sp. 4013
ATATGCAGAGATGATACAATGTTAATTTTCTGTTAATTTTTATGTCCTTGTTTATATATTAGTGATTTTTCAAAGAAAAAGAATAATAAAAACGAAATAATTAAAAACACAATCGAATTAAATGATTTAATGCATAAATATAATATTAAAGAGAGTATAAGAGCACAATTTATCGGGTCCGCTTTAATGGCGCTAAATTCAGAAAATTTTGATTTAGAAAGTGAAATTAAAAGGTCTAATAATACTGAAATTCTTCTGAGATATTTTAAAGAGATAATAGAACAAAAATTAAAAGATAATAAAAATAAGACAGAGAAGATTAATATTTTATCCAAAATATTAGATGAACAAGACTTAACAAGTTTAGATTTTCAACACTTGCAAAATGTTTTGAATAAAGTAAATGATGGTATTATACCTTTTATAAATGAAAATACAAATACAGGCGAAGATTTATTAAATTTATTTTTTACTACATTTAATAAATATGTACAAAAAGAGGATAAGAATCAAGCTTTTACACCATCACATATCACCGACTTTATGGCTGAAGTAATAGGGATAGATGAAAATTCTATCGTTTTAGATCCTACTTGTGGTTCTGGTTCATTTTTGGTTCAAGCAATGGTTAAAATGCTAAAAAATGTTAAAGATCCAACAAAAAGAGATTATATAAAACAAAACCAATTACACGGAATTGAAATAGAGGAAAAAGCATTTGGGTTGGCTTCTACAAATATGTTGATTCATAAAGATGGAAAATCTAATATTGTCCTTGATAGTTGTTTTAATCTAGGAAAAGAAATACAGCAAATGAATATAACACATATTCTTATGAACCCTCCGTTTAACGGAAAAAGAATGCCAAAAGAATGCCCTGTTCAAAAAAATAATGGTATGGATGCAACAAAAGGTTTATATTTTGTTAATTTTGTTGCAGAGCATATTAAAACAAAAGCTGCATTACTTGCTACTATCTTACCTTTACAAGCAGCTATAGGTTCTGGAAATACTATTAAAGAATATAAGAAAAAAATGTTAGAAAAACATACACTTAAAGCAGTTTTTAGTTTACCTAATGATATTTTTCATCCTGGGGCATCTGCATCATCATGTATAATGGTTTTTGAACTAAACAAAAAACATAATCCGAAAATAGCTACTTTTTTTGGATACTATAAAGATGACGGATTTATTAAGAAAAAGAATATGGGAAGAATTGAGAAAAAAGACTGGACATTAATAAAAAAGAAATGATTAGATGCTTATAAAAATGATCAAGAAATTGATGGGTTTTCAGTATTGGAAAATGTTGATTATAATGATGAATGACTTGCAGAAGCATATATGAAAACTGATTATTCCAGTTTAAAAGAAGAAGATTTTGTAAAAACAATAAGGGAATTCGTTAGTTTTAAAATTAAGGAGGATATTAAATAATGGAATTAAATATAAATGAATGGAAATGATTTAAAATAAAAGAAATTAAAATTCTACAAAAACCTAAAATTAAAAAAATATCAAAAATTCCTGAAGATGAAGGAAAAGTTGCTTTTATAAGTTCAACTCAATTTAATTGTGGTGTTAGTGATTTTGTTGATGTTGCAGAAAAAAGTATTGAAATAAGAAGATGTTTAACAATTTCTACAAATGGAAGAAATTTTGATTCTTTTGTTCATGGAAATTATAAAAAAGCATTTTCAAGTGATGTCGAAATATTTCTTTTAGATAAATTATCTGAAAATATAGGTTTATTTCTTGCTACAATCTTAAGAAAAGAACAATTTAAATATTCATATGGCAGAAAAGCAAAAAACAGAAAGATAGATAATACATTTATAAAACTTCCAGCAAAACAAGACGGAACGCCTGATTGAGATTTTATGGAAAACTATATAAAATGACTTAAAGAAAAACAAAATAAAGAATCTATTTCTTTACAAACAATAGAAAATACTGCACATTTATCTAAAGCAACTAATAAGTTAAAATTAAATATAAGTGAATGAAGAGAATATAACTTAAAGGATTTGTTTAATTTTGTGAAAGGGAAATGTAGTAATTCTACTGAATTCGAAGAAGGGACTGAAGCCTTTTATATAGGTGCTATAGGTGCTAAAAAAGAAAATCATGGTGTGATGCAAAATATTGTATCAGAATCAACATTAATGTCAAAAGGAAATTGTATTGCATTTGTTTGTCAAGGTGAAGGAAGTAATGGTTATCAATTTTATATGCCTGTTGATGCGATACATACTACTTCGAATACCTTAGGGTATAGCAAACAGCTTAATAAATATAATGCATTATTTATTACCACTGTCTTAGATAAAGAAAGATTTAAATGATC
>NZ_JBTHHK010000020.1:0-1902 GCF_054353875.1 Mycoplasma sp. 4013
AATATTCTGCTATTGATTCAGTAGGTTTTTGTGTGAATTCGTTAAAATCAAGTGCCCCTACTATTAAGTTATTAGGTGAAAGTGCATACCCATCTACCCATTCGTTTTCTTTTTCTTTTTGATCATTTCCATTTCCGGATGAAAAGATATTAACAACTCCATATTTTCTAGAAATATAATCTAAAAATAAATTATTTTCATCATATGTGGTTCATCAATTATCATATTTCATACCATAACTATGGTTTATAACTCTTACTCCTTTTTCTTTAACCATTCATTCAATAGCACTTTGTCATTCATAATTATCAATAAATGCTGAAAAATAAAGTTTTGAATATCTATCATATCCTTTTTCACCTGCTGCGATATTTGAAACTTCGTTTGCATGATGACTTAGTTTAATCTTTTTATCAATATCTTGTAATTCAACACCATACCTTTGAAAGTTTTGTAATTTTGTTGTATCGATTTTTCCTTTTACTTCTATAACACCAACATTTCCTTTTTTATTTCGATATCTGCTATTTTCTCTTTGTATTTGTTTTTTAAAGTTTACTATATCTAAGTCTTTTGAATTATCTATTATAATATCACGATTATAATAAACATCTCAATCAATTTCTTCTTCTTTATCTGAACTGTTGGTAGAAAATTGTAGATTTTGTATTTCATTTGGAAATAAAATACCCTTATAAATTTCTTTTTTTTCTATAATATTTTTGACAAATTCTTTTCTTTGATTTTCGTTATCAAAATAGAATCAAACTATCGGCATCATCGAGCTTGTTTGATAGCCTTTGAAATATAAATTTGATTTTTTAATGTTTTCTATGAATTTATTATTTTTTTGGACGGTTAAGTTTTCATCCATAACTGAATTGTTTGCTTCATAATTTAATAAAAGTTTTAATTCATAATTATTGTTTACAGGAACATTCCTCACAGAATTAAATAGTTGTCCGTTTTTGTTTATACGAACTTCTAATTTATTGCTTTGATATCCTAAATATCAAGGTTTTTCTTGATTTTTTAACACATTTGTAGCTGTTAATGTTACTATACTAGCAACTGATGTAGTTAAAATACTACTAAATAAAAATATTTTTTTAATTTGCTTTTTCATATTTACTCCTTTTTGTGTTTTTTTGTAAGAAATAAATTTCTTTTCAATTTCTTACTTTTTTTATTTTACATAAAAAAGGAGAAATTAAAAAAATAATTTAAAATATAGTAAAAAATTTTGAAAATATGTAAAAAATATGAAAAAGCAGTTTCGAAATAACTAAGATAAATAAATTAAAAATTTTTATTTAGACAACAGAGAAATAGATTACTTATTTTCAAACTTAAAATCTGAATGTTGAGATTGTAGAGGTTATTCAAAAACAACTTATGAAAAACTATTAAGTATTCTCAAGAGTAAAGTGAAACGATATAATGAATAAAAAACGCAAACAAATTTAAATTAAAAATTGCCACAGCAATTTGCTATGACGATTCAAAGTTAAAAACTGCTGGTTTTATACTTTCTTGTATGTATGCTTTATGTTAAATTATTAGACATCTGAAGTTGCTAAACTTATTTCGTTTCATAAATATTCAAAAAGATCCCTTACTTGCTGATCGCTTGGATTCTTATTAACAGTGATAGCCTTAGATTTATTAATATATTTTACATTCATAGTTATACGGGTTTTTTGTGAACTTTCTTCAGCTTTGTATTTAACACCTAATTGCTCTAAATTTATCAGTCAAAAATATAAATGATGCATTGTATCTTCTCTTTTATAATCTGGGACTAAGTTATATTGAGAAAATCCAGAATTTTTATTTCCTGTTTCATACATTAACAAATTTTTAGTCTTAAAGAATTCATCAATATCTTCATTATTTAAATAA
>NZ_JBTHHK010000021.1:0-1011 GCF_054353875.1 Mycoplasma sp. 4013
CAAATTGTACTCGCAATGGCATGTTATAATACCGGAATTCCATTTCATATGAAGGTTTTTCCAGGAAATACTGCAGATTGCAATACATTAATTGATTTTATAAAGGAAGTTAGGGATATATATGGAATCAAAACATTATATGTTATAGCCGATAGGGGAATGTGAACAAACAAAAACATAGAATTTTTAGTTCAAAATAACTATTATTACCTTATTTCAAACCGTGCAAAAGTGGGTTCAAAAAAATTCAAAACTTATATTGCAGAAAGAAGCGATTTTATAAAAATAAATGATGACTTTTTAATAAAAGAACAAATTGTTACCCCAGAAATGCAGCGAAACAGAAGTCATGTTTTCAGAAGAGTTATTACATATAACAAAGAAAGAGCCGATAAAGACAAATATGATAGAGAAATTTTGATAAATAATTTTATTAAATTACAAAATAAAGATGGCTTTATAAATGAAAAAAGAATTATAGGATCAAAAGGTGGTAGATATTATGATGCAGTTAGTAAATCCCTATATAGATTGAACACCGAAAAAGTAAAAGAGGATGAATTATTAGATGGGATATATGTATACGAAACAAATATAATGGATTTAGATGCACTAGAAATTTGTAGAGTTTATGCAGAACAATGAAAAATAGAAGAAAATTTTCGTAGTTTGAAGTCTGTTATCCAAATTAGACCTGTATATTTATCATTAGATGAACATATCATCGGACACAGTGTAATTTGTTTTATCTCTCTTGTTATAATGAAATTATTACATTATATGTTGATAAAAATAATCAAAATAACTTTTGCTGAAATGACAAAGGTTTTAACAGAATTAACATCTCTTGTTTATATAGATACAAAATCTAGAAAAATTATTTGAGAAAAAAGAAATAGAGAAGTTAGTGATTTCAATCTCTGAAAAACATATGATATGCTTGAAAAAATTACAAGTAATTTTTAATAATAAAAATTTTTCTTCCTAAAATATAGGGAGAAAAATTTTTTT